>JAQVDG010000086.1 GCA_028698395.1 Weeksellaceae bacterium | reverse complement strand
TAAAAAAATGGGAATTAAAACCGTAGCTGTTTATTCGACCGCCGATCGGGAAGCTCCTCATGTTAAATTTGCCGATGAAGCAGTTTTAATTGGAGAAGCACCTTCCAATCAATCGTATTTATTGGGCGACAAAATCATTCAGGTTTGTAAAGATTTAAATGCAGATGCCATTCATCCCGGATATGGATTTCTTTCTGAAAATGCTGATTTTGCTGAAAAAGCAGAACAAAACGGAATTACTTTCATCGGCCCTCGTTCTAAAGCCATCCGAATGATGGGAAATAAATTGGAAGCTAAAGAAGCAGTAAAAGAATACAACATCCCAATGGTTCCCGGTTTAGACGAAGCGATTTCCGATGTGGAAAAAGCTAAAAAAGTAGCTCAGGAAATTGGTTTCCCAATTTTAATTAAAGCTGCCGCAGGTGGTGGTGGAAAAGGGATGCGAATTGTCGAAAAAATGGAAGATTTTGAAGAACAAATGCAACGTGCTATTTCCGAAGCTCAATCTGCATTTGGAGACGGTTCGGTTTTCATTGAAAAGTTTGTTACTTCACCTCGTCATATTGAAATTCAGGTGATGTCCGATATGCATGGGAATTCAGTTTATTTATTTGAAAGAGAATGCAGCATTCAACGTCGTCATCAAAAAGTAATTGAAGAAGCACCTTCTTCTGTTCTAACGCCTCAAATCCGAAAAGAAATGGGTGAAGCAGCGGTTCGTGTAGCACAAGCTTGTGATTACGTAGGAGCCGGAACGGTTGAATTTCTATTAGATGCCGATAAAAATTTCTATTTTTTGGAAATGAATACCCGGTTACAAGTAGAACATCCGGTTACAGAAATGATTACCGGTTTGGATTTGGTAGAATTACAAATTCGGGTGGCAAGAGGAGAAAAATTACCTTTTGTCCAAGATGATTTACAAATCAAAGGACATGCAATGGAATTACGGGTTTATGCAGAAGATCCTTTGGATAATTTTTTACCGAGTGTCGGAAATTTAGAAGTTTATCAAACACCAAAAGGTGATGGAATCCGAGTGGACAATGGAATTGATGAAGGAATGGACGTTCCGATTTATTATGACCCTATGTTGGCTAAATTAATTACGTATGGAAAATCAAGAGAAGAAGCGATTTACATTATGTTAAAAGCCATTGCTAAATACAAAATAAAAGGAATCAGTACGACTTTACCATTTGGAAAATATGTTTTTGAGCACGAAGCTTTTACTTCAGGAAATTTTGACACCAATTTTGTGAAAAATTTCTATAACCCGAATGCAATTAGAGAACAAACCCAAAAAGAAGCAAAAATAGCAGCCAAAATAGCACTAAAACATTATTTGGAAGAATTAAAAATTGTGAAATTACCGAATAATTAAACTTCTAAAGTTTCTAAAAATTTAAACAAAAATGAAAGACAATATTCAAATATTAAACGAAAAAAAAGCAGCTGCTTTACTTGGTGGAGGTGAAAAAAGAATTGCTTCTCAACACGCTAAGAAAAAATTAACCGCTCGCGAACGCATAGAATACGTATTGGACGAAGGTTCATTTGAAGAAATCGGAATGTTGGTTGAACACCGTACAAGCGACTTTGGAATGGACAAAGAAAAATATCCGGGTGATGGAGTCATAACGGGTTACGGAACTATCAACGGACGTTTGGTTTATATTTTCGCTCAAGATTTCACTGTTTTCGGAGGTTCTTTATCAGAAACACATGCCGAAAAAATTTGTAAAGTCATGGATATGGCACTCAAAGTGGGAGCACCTATGATTGGTTTGAATGATTCAGGTGGCGCAAGAATTCAAGAAGGCGTTCGCTCTTTAGGTGGTTATGCCGATATTTTCTATCGAAATGTTCAATCTTCGGGAGTAATTCCACAGATTTCTGCCATTATGGGACCTTGTGCAGGAGGAGCTGTGTATTCGCCTGCTATGACGGATTTTACAATGATGGTGGAAAATACTTCTTATATGTTCGTAACCGGACCCAATGTGGTGAAAACCGTTACCAATGAAACCGTAACTGCTGAAGAATTAGGGGGTGCAAGTACACATTCTACCAAATCAGGAGTGGCACACACAACTTCTGCAAATGATGTGGAATGTTTAGAAGATATAAAAAAACTATTGAGTTATCTCCCACAAAATAATGCCGAAGTTCCGGAAAACTATCCGTTTGAATTAGGCGAAGAATTATGTCCTGAATTAGATTCTATTATTCCGGAAAGTTCAACGAAACCCTACGATATGAAAGACGTTATTCATCAACTAATTGATGAAGACAGTTTCTTTGAAATTCATAAAGATTTTGCAGAAAATATAGTCGTAGGATTTGCAAGATTGGGTGGAAGAAGTATCGGAATTGTTGCCAATAATCCAATGTTTCTGGCAGGTTGTTTAGACGTAAACAGTTCTATCAAAGCGGCACGATTCACCCGTTTTTGCGATGCATTCAATATTCCGTTATTGGTTTTGGAAGATGTTCCGGGATTTTTACCGGGAACAGATCAGGAATGGAATGGAATCATCGTTCACGGAGCAAAATTATTATATGCTTTGAGCGAAGCAACTGTACCCAAAATAACCGTTATTACAAGAAAAGCTTATGGAGGAGCTTATGATGTGATGAATTCCAAACATATAGGTGCTGATATGAATTTTGCTTGGCCAACTGCTGAAATTGCGGTAATGGGAGCTAAAGGTGCATCAGAAATTATTTTTAAAAAGGAAATTGCTGAAGCCGATGACCAAGAAGCTAAATTGGCAGAAAAAGAAAAAGAATATGCTGAATTATTTGCTACACCTTATGAAGCTGCCAAGCGTGGATTTATTGACGAAGTAATTCTACCACACGACACTCGAAGAAAATTAATTAAAGCTTTTTCAATGTTAGAAGGAAAAGTGATAGATGGGCCACGAAGAAAACATGGAAACATTCCGTTATAAATATTATTGCAACTAATTAATATACATATTTTCTTAAAAAAATACTCGAAAACTTTATCCACAATAAAATCCCAATCTTCTCCAGAGGTAACTAAAATCATTTTTTATGCTATAATAAAAGACAAATATGGCTTATATTTGCCTCCAAATTATTTATAAAATAGCGATGAAAAATTTAATGTATTTATTCCTTAGCATCTTTTTGATTACGACCGGAGTTTCTTGTTCAAGTGATGATGACGATTCAGGCGAAAACAATCCACCGGCAGAAACCGCAAGTTTAACAGGAGATTGGCAATTGACTCGTGTTGACTTTACAAATGCCGTTCCCGGCGGATTTCCTTTAGAAGACCAGTGTATGACTACTTTAATCATAGGGTATCAATTCAAAGAAAACCACAATTTAGCCATCGTAATCGGAGCTAACTTCCCTTCCGGTCAAGATTTTTGGACTTGGGAAGGTGACGAAACGGCTTTTACCATTACGCAAAACAATCTGTCTATGCCTCCATATAACTTTGGATTGAGTGCTGAAAATGTGGAAATTGAAAAAATAGAAGGAAAATGGCAAATGACCTTTACTTCTACTTTGGGACACGGTTCTACAGCAAAATTCACTTTGGTAAAACAAGATATTAACGAAAGTTTAAAGCCTACTATCTATAATTCTGATGGTTCAATTTACACATGTGATTTTGGAAATTAATTTCTAATTACTATGTCTTAAAATTAAGCAAGCTGTCAAAAAATTTCTCAAATTGACAGCTTTGCTCATTTTTAAACCATCAGTCATTTAGTTTTTTATCCCAATTAAAAATAGAATGCAAAGAACTCTTTTCGTTATACTTTTACTGCTTGGCTCTTTGGGTTTCGCTCAAGAGAGAGGAGCAATTATAGGCGTAATTATCAACCAATTGAGTTTGCAATTAGAAGGAATTGAAATCTATATTGTAGAAGATGGACAAACTACATTTACCGATTCAAATGGACAATTTTCTTTTGAAAACCTTCCTTTTGGAACTTACCACATAGCAGTAGATTTTGAAACTCAAACTTTTGGTCCTTTTGAAATACAGCTTAAAACTCAATCTTCTGATTTACTTCATATTACCCTTGAAGAACAAAATCAAAACATTCAACTAAATGAAATTTTAATTCAAACCAAAACCGAAAGTGAAAGATTAAAAAACAATGCGATTAAAGCTGATATCGTAACCATCAAAGAAAATCTGGAAAGAGCCAGTTCAGTCGAAGAAATTATAAATCGTGCACCAGGTGTAAAAATCAGAAATATCGGTGGTTTAGGTTCTATCGACAATATCATTATCGGCGGTTTTACAGGAAATTCAATTAAATTCCTGTATGACGATATTCCGATTGATTACTTGGGTTCCAACTACGGTTTATCGAAAATCCCCACTAATTCCTTAGATAGAATCGAAATTTATAAAGGCGTCTTACCTACCAAAATCGGAATTGACGCTTTGGGAAGTGCTGTGAATTTCATTCCGATGACTAGTAATAAAACCGGTGGTTCAATCACTTACGAAACCGGTTCTTTTGGTACTCAAATTGGCTCTGTTAATTCGCTAATTAAAATTACAGATTATGTTTTTATCGGTGGAAGCATTTTCTATAATTACTCCAAAAACAACTATAAAGTCGATAAATTACCCTATCGAAATCCAGAAACCGGACAAACTCAATACATTCGCAATCGTTTGTTTCACAATGCATTTGAACAATTTTCATCCGAATTTTTTGTTCAATTCCGAAATTTGAAATGGGCAGATTTATTGGAATTTAAAGTCAATTCTTATGACTTGAAAAAAGAAATTCAAAATGACACTTATTCGCGTGCACGACCTTTTGGTGAGGTTTATCGTAAAGAAAAAGGGAACTTTATTCCTTCGATTAAATACAAAAAATATTTTTTAGACAACAGATTGAGTTTAAATCAATTCTTGGTTTACAGTCATATTAATTTTGAATTATTCGACAAAGCCAAAAACGTATATTACGATTGGATGGGCGAAGCGCATTACAATAATTCGGGTTCTGAAATGGGAAATCTCGATTTGAGAAATGGTTATTTATTACACAAAATGGAACAAATTACTTCGAGAACTTATTTGAATTATTTGGTTAATTCTCAATTTCAAATTGAAAGTAATACCGTTTTCAGCCACTATAATCGAAAAACCAATAACGACAGTTTCAATCCTCGGGGAACCAATTACAACAAATTAATTTCCAATTTGGCATTAAACAGTCGCTTTTTTGATAAAAAATTAGAATCCAATACACAAATCAAATATTTATTCAACTTTCTTTCAGGAAATTATAATTCATCGGATGACCCAACAAGTATCACCATAAACGACAAAGATATTACCAATGATGGTTGGAGTTTTTCACAAGCATTGAAATTCAATATTAATTCAAAAAATTTCTTACGGATTTCTTATGAAAACACTTATCGTTTACCGGAACAGAACGAATTATTTGGTGATAATAATTTCATTTTGGCAAATTATAATTTAAAACCTGAAAAAAGTTCCAATATTAACTTCGGATATGTTTTTGATAGTCAAAAATTCCGATTGGAACTCAACACCTATTATCGTGATACTAAAGAATTAATCCGTTTGAAAGACATTAACCAATACCAAGCTATGTTTTTGAATTTGGATCATGTAAAAGGTTTGGGCGTAGAAATAGAAATGACCTATCGTCCAACCAAAAATTTCATTTTAGCAGGGAATATTACTTGGAATGATTACCGTTTGAGCTCCTCAAACGATCCGGCTTTGAACAATCAACACTACAAAAAAGCGAGAGTTGCCAATATGCCTTTTTATTATTCCAACGCAAGTTTTTCTTATAATTTAAAAGATATTTTGAACTTAAGTACTGATTTGTCGTTCTTCTGGGATTATTCTTATGTTCATCAATATTACCTGGATTTCATCGAAAAGCAATTTGAACCCGATGGATTTTTAGGTTTATGGGGGCATTCAAAAATCAATACCAGCCGAATTATTCCGGTTCAGCATTTGCATAGTTTAGGCATGGTTTATACTCGTGATTTAGGCAAAAATAATATTTCAATCAGTGCTGAAGTAAAAAATTTATTCAACCATGAAATCTACAATGAATTTAAAATGCAAAATCCGGGACGTAATTTCAGAGTTAAATTAACTTATTCTTTCTAATATGAAAATCAATAAATTACACATAATCAGTCTATTAATTAGTTTGTTTTTCATCCTTTCTTGTACTTTAGACAATCTTGATGATGAAAATAATTTGCCCAAAACCGATTTTAATTCCTACAATTATGTTTTAGCAACCGAAGATGCTTCAACTGCTGATATTACTCGTTTTTTTAGTTTTAATTTAAACGAAGTCGATCCGGATTTAAAGTATGATTTGATAGACGAAAGTACACTTTTCACCAATTCCGATCCATCGACTTCTTCTGGTCATCATTTCTATAAAAATTTTATTTTTAGTATGGCAAAAGACAAAAAAGGTTATTCCTCCACGCCGGGTTTATTTCGACTGACCTTAAATACCGCCAATCGTATATTTATTGATAGTGAGATTTTCATTGGTAAAAATAATCTCTTTCCATCAAGAAAATTGTGTTTGGTCGATGAACACACCGGCTTTTTTTATAATGAAGATATTGGTCAACAAACCATTCAGAAATTTGATCCTACCACGATGAATATCTTAGGTTCTTTAGATTTAAAACCTTATATCGAAGCTTTCCGTCCTGATGCGGTTTTTCAAGATGAATCGGGTAATAATTTAGTGCGAACCGGTTCTTTGGTAATGGATTACAAAAATGATAAACTTTACGTTAGCGTAGTTTTCATTGAATCCGCCGGATTTAATTTAATCGCTGAAAATGAAGAAAATTTTTATTTGGCTGTAATTGATATTCCAACTTTCAGTTTTGAGAAAATTATTCAGTATCATGGAGCAAAAACAGTTGGTTTTTATGTTTCAGAAAACAATCCGACAACAAAAGATGAAGATGGAAATCTTTATTTTTGCTCTTGGGGATGGAACCAATTTTATTCGCACAATCCTTCCAAAATTTTCCGAATTAAAAAGAACGAAACTGAGTTTGATACCGATTGGGTGATTGATATTGAAGCTTTATTTGGTGAAGGAAGAGTTGCTCAATCCATAATTTCTTACAACAATAAATTGTATTTACACATTTCGGATATTCCCTATTATTTTGCTTCGAGCGAACAAACCGGAACTTTGTCTTCTTCTTTTATGCACTATTATGAATTTGATATAAATAACCCGACTCAATACAGAGAATTAGAAATTCCGGCTTCCAATACTGCTTCGAGAGTGAATGTTTTTACAATTTTGGATACTAAATTATTTATGTGTGTTCCAAACAGTGTTGAAGGAAAATTTAATGGTGTTTATTCTGTTGATTTGAATGGTGAAGTCCAAAAAGAATTATCAATTGACAATAAATACCGACCAACAAGATTGTATAAATTAGAAAAGTAATCCTTTCAAAACCTCGATTTTCTTCTTTCACAAACCCAAAACAGCTTTTCACAAACTGAAACTACTTTCATTGCTCAAAACAGAATAGATTTGTATTCAATTTTAAACGAAGCAATAACTTCTTCTAACACTAAACTAAAATTTCAAAACTATTTCGGAGAGTTTGCCTAAAAAACAATCTTAATCTCTACAAAAAATCCCTATAAAAGTAGTTTATTAATTTTAATTATTTATTTAAAAAATTTTCAGGAAAAGGTCGATTAAG
>JAQVDG010000085.1 GCA_028698395.1 Weeksellaceae bacterium | reverse complement strand
AAGCGCATAGGCGTGTGTTAGGGGTTCGTATTATTTTTGTCGTTTTTGTTTCTGCTGTTTAAAAGAGCTTTCTCTCGCAAACCGATTTTCAATTCCGTATCTAAATGCACTTTCAGCCGGCTAACGAACAAAGTCTGACCGAAAATTAAAAGTCTTTTTTCTCTCTCAAGTTGCGAAACAAAAAGTCTGTAAATTAACGCAATAATTTTAAGATTTCTGTCACTCGAAATTATGTTTGTCAACACTTTTCTGTGAAATTTTCACTCCAAAAGTAGTTTTCAGTCACCCACTTTTCTGTTCGTACAAAAGTTGTTAGTTTCACTTCTGCCCGCAAACCAAGTTTTCGATTTCTTTTCTCGCTATCTAAACGCACTTTCTGCCCGTAAATGAGAAAAGTCTGAAAGTCAAAAAGTCTGAGTTTATTTTTCTGTCTGCCACTACCCTATCGAGTTTTCCAATCTTCAGTCCTTAGTTGTCGCAGTCGTAAAGCTAAAAGTCAAAAATCTTTCCCTTTAAAGTCTGCGAGGAATTGTCCGCCCGGTAAAGTTGTCCGAAGTCAAAAGTCTGCAAAACCCGAAAAGTCTGTCTATGTCGAATAGCGGACAGTTCGTCAAAGATTTTTCAACCAAAGAGTCTGTCATTTCCCTTTTTCTACTATGCCGCATAACGACCGAGGCTATGGGCACGGGCGGGTTGCGGGCGAATTTCCTGTCGCAATGGCGACAAAGGAAATGCGGGCGCAAAAACTGCCAAAAGCACATTAGCCGCCCAAAGCGCATAGGCGTGTGTTAGGTGTTCGTAGTGTTTTGGTTCTCTGTCGTTTAAACTTCGGCTGTTTAAAAGAGCTTTCTCTCGCAAACCGATTTTCAATTCCTTGTCTAAATGCACTTTCAGCCCGCTAATGAACAAAGTCTGACCGAAAATTAAAAGTCTTTTTTTCTCTCTCAAGTCACAAAACAAAAGTCTACAAATTAACGCAATAATTTTTAGATTTCTGTCACTCGGAATTATGTTTGTCAACACCTTTCTGTGAAATTTTCACTCTGAAAGTAGTTTTCAGTCTAAAAGTCTTTTGTTCGTACAAACATTGTTAGTTTCACTTCTGCCAGCAAACCAAGTTTTTATTTCTTTTCTCGCTGTCTAAATGCACTTTCCGCCCGCAAATGAGAAAAGTCTGAAAGTTAGAATTAGTTTTCAGTCTGACAGTTTTCAGTTCGTACAAAAGTTGTTAGTTTCACTTCCGCCCGTAAACCAAGTTTTCGATTTCTTTTCTCGCTGTCTAAATGCACTTTCTGCCCGCAAATGAGAAAAGTCTGAAAGTCAAAAAGTCTGAGTTTGTTTTTCTGTCTCGCTCTACCCTATCAAGTTCTCAAATCTTCGGTCCTTAGTTGTCGCAGTCGTAAAGCTAAAAGTCAAAAATCTTTCCCTTTAAAGTCTGCGAGGAATTGTCCGACCGAAAAAGTTGTCCGAAGTCAAAAGTCTGCAAAACCCGAAAAGTCTGTCTATGTCGAATAACGGACAGTTCGTCAAAGACTTTTCAGCGAATAAATCTCTGTCTTTCAGTTTTTCACTATGACACCTAACGACTGAGGCTATGGGCTTGGGCGGGCTGCGGGCGAATTTCCTGTCGCAATAGCGACAAAGGAAATGCGGGCGCAAAGACTGCCGAAAGCACATCAGCCGCCCAAAGCGCATAGGCGTGTGTTAGCGGGTCGTAGTTATTTTGTCTGTTTAGTTTTCAGCCCTGAATTTTGCAGAAACTCTCTCAAACCGAAGTTTTCAAGTCCGAAAAAGTTCTCGCTCTCTCCTACTCTAAGTTCTCTCTCAAAGCTGTCACAAATTAACGGATAATTTTTAAGATTCACACTCTCAAAATGAGTTTTTCAAAGCATGTTTTGTGAATTTCTTGTCTCGTTCTCGAAAACTCTTTCAAAATGAGCAAATCAAAAGTCGAAAAAACTTTCCTGTAAACCTTTCTCCCGACAAGCCCGAAACGGGTTTTCTCTTCTTTCGGGTTGTCGGGGAGATTCTTTTCTTTTTTTTCTCACTATCGAAATGCACTTTCAGCCCGCAATAGCGAAAAGTCAGTCGAAACAAGTAGAATATGTTTTCTCTCTCCGAAAACAACTTTCAGCCTGCAAGCCTGGAAAGTCTGACAAATCAGAAGTCACCAATTCGGTCTTTAGTGGTCATAGTTCCAAAGCTGAAAAGTCAACTTTCTTCCATCGAAAATCTGCGAGGAATTGTCCGCCCGAAAAAGTTGTCCGAAGTCAAAAGTCTGTTAAAACCGAAAAGTCTTTTCTTGTCGACAAGCGGACAGTTCCTCAAAGATTTTTCAATACAAATCTGTCTCTTTTTCCCTTTCCAACTATGCCCGCTAACGACCGAGGCTATGGGCATTTGGCGGTTTGCGGGAGCATTCGCTGTCGTGAAACGACAAAGTGAATGTGGGAGCAAAGACCGCTAAATGCACGTCAGCCAGCCAATGAACATAGGCGTGTGTTATGCGTGTGTGGTTTTGTCTCCTATTACTTACTCCATGTCTATTAAATCAGATTCTGTTTCATTTTTATATTTGGACTAAGAAGAGAAAACGTCCTTATTGTATTACAAACACTTAATCTTAAACCTCTCGCTGCAAACAAGAGGGAGCGTGTGTAGGCAACAATTAAAACTACTCGAAAACAGGAAGTCCATTATTTACCCCCGGCTTTACTACCCAATTCCTGAGTGTTATCCCATTTATGCTTTTATTAGAAGCAATAAAGTTATTTAGCAGGTTGACAGGAGTGTCAGTCAATTCGACTCCATGAATTAGTTTATCTGTAAAATCAGTTTGAGCACTCAGGCTGGTTTCGCTCGTGCCGAAATTTGCAGCTTCAACCCGGGCATAGTTTTCTTTCACCCTCAACTGATCTCTATATATAACCAGTGAAATTCTGTAGATGTTACATGTTGAATTTGAAACTGAAGTTAAACTCTTATTGAGAGCTAAATTGTTTGTAATCACATATCCATAAGTAGATATTCCGCCAGCATTAGCCGTGTAATTGGAAACTGATTTTACATTACTTATCGAATAGCAATTCTGAATAGTATCAAATCCATACCCAACAATACCTCCACTGTATGAATAGTTGCTTTTATGGCATTTTGAGAGAATATCTCCCTTAGAAAAACAGTTGCAAACCACTCCTGAACTTTGATAACCAATAATTCCGCCTGCATAAGTACTTGAGTTGTTGATATTGTCTGATGTAATTTTACCTTCTGAAACTGAATTTACAACAACCCCATCCGACTGATATCCGGCAATACCACCAGCAAATATTTCTCTCAGCCATGTATCATCTTCCTGAGCACTTGCCATAATGTCGCCGGTAGAAGTACAATTCGACACATTGCCTTCGTTTTGCCCGACAATGCCTCCGGCAAATCCTGAATATGAAATACTTATCATATTGATAGAGTTGACTTTAACACCTGAAGTACAGTTGAGGATTTCTCCTTTTGAATATCCTGCTATTCCTCCTGCTATTTTTCCTGTGATTTTTCCTGAGCTGCTACAGTTTTTTATTGTTCCACCGTCTAAATAAGCAACAATACCTCCATTTACTCCAGGCATCAGATACCCAACATATTCCTTATAAGTCGTTGTATTTATGCATTTCCAGTTAACAGTCAGGTTCTGGATAATTGCGTCTTTGACGTATCCAAAAACACCGGCATAAGTCATTGGTAATGGAGTTGTTTCGTTTCCAATTTTTATATTCCGTATCTCTTTATTATTGCCGTCGAAATTTCCGGCAAAGGCATTCATGTTGTTGAAATCAGTGGGGATTCCAATGGGCATCCAGTCAGTTTCGTTGGCAAAATCAAGATCATTCACCAGTTTGAAGGATTTGTAATTCCACCTTTTGTTTGCAAGATTAATACTATCTCTGTAATTTTTCAGATCCTGAACCGTATAAATAAGGTAGGGATCCTGAATTGTACCCGTACCTTTGGGTAGTTCCTGCTTAATATCATCTATAGGGTCATCTGTTTTACATGAAATAAAACCAAGAGAAATGATCATTAGGATGTAAAGTGTCTTTTTCATTAAAATAATATTTATGTTTGTTTAAATTATATGCAATTTTTCTTCCTTAAAACTCTGCGAGGAATTATCCGCTCACAGGAAACAAAAAGTCGTACAAAACTGTATAAAGCAAGTCAATTTTCGGCAGCACGGTGGACAGTTCATCAAAGATTTTATACACAAGTCAAGTCATTAAGTCTTTCTTTTTTACCACTACGCATAACGACCGAGGCTATGGGCTTTGGCGGTCTGCGGGCGAATTTCCTGTCGCCCCAGCGACAAAGGAAATGCGGGCGCAAAGACTGCCAGAAGCACATTAACCGCCCAAAGCGCATAGGCGTGTGTTAGGTGTTCGTAGTGTTTTGGTTCTCTGTCGTTTTAGTTTCTGCAGATTAAATGCGCTTTCTCTCGCAAACCGATTTTCAATTCCGTATCTAAATGCACTTTCAGCCCGCTTACGAACAAAGTCTGACCGAAAATGAAAAGTCTTTTTTTCTCTCTCAAGTCTTAAAACAAAAAGTTTGTAAATTAACGCAATAATTTTAAGATTTCTGTCACTCGAAAGTATGTTTGTCAACACCTTTCTGTGAAATTTTCACTCTAAAAGTAGTTTTCAGTCACCCAGTTTCTGTTCGTACAAACGTTGTTAGTTTCACTTCCGCCAGCAAACCAAGTTTTAAATTTCTTTTCTCGCTATCTAAACGCACTTTCTGCCCGCAAATGAGAAAAGTCAAAACTCTGAATCAGTTTTCAGTCTAACAGTTTTCTGTTCGTACAAAAGTTGTTAGTTTCACTTCCGCCCGCAAACCAAGTTTTTATTTCTTTTCTCGCTGTCTAAACACACTATCTGCCTGCAAATGAGAAAAATCTGAAAGTCAAGAAGTCTGAGTTTGTTTTTCTGTCTGCCTCTACCCTATCGAGCTTTACAATCTTCAGTCCTTAGTTGTCGCAGTCGTAAAGCTAAAAGTCAAAAATCTTTCCCTTTAAAGTCTGCGAGGAATTGTCCGCCCGAAAAAAGATGTCCGAAGTCAAAAGTCTGCAAAACCCGAAAAGTCTGTCTATGTCGAATAACGGACAGTTCGTCAAAGACTTTTCAGCGAATAAATCTCTGTCTTTCAGTTTTTCACTATGACACCTAACGACCGAGGCTATGGGCTTGGGCGGGCTGCGGGCGAATTTCCTGTCGCAATAGCGACAAAGGAAATGCGGGCGCAAAGACTGCCAAAAGCATATTAGCCGCCCAAAGCACATAGGCGTGTGTTAGGGGCTAGCCGATTCATTTTCAAGTTGTCGAATTGCTAAACAAGTTTTTTTACCAATACTCAATCGTTCTTGTTTCAGGTTTTTCAAGAGTCCAATCTACCGCACCTTTCATTTTGCCTCTGTAAGTCCTACTAGTCCAATTGTTATTTAAATCATAAATAAAATCAACATATTGAAAGAGACCTCCATCACCGCTGATTTCTATAAGATCATATTTGTCATTGTACGTATAAGTGATTGTATTGGAAAAATTTAGCGACGGAGTTGTCTTGTTTGTGTATGTTTCTTTCTTGGAACTTAAAATAGATAAATCATTCGTGTTTTGAAATGTGTAAATATTTAAATCGTAAAAGTTGATTTCATTACTTTCCATAGTAAAGGTGTTAATCATGCCGTTTGGAGCATAAGTAATATCTTTTATTGTGCATCTATCTACTGTCCAACCAATAGGAAAATTTCCACTATAATGTATTTCCGTTGAATCTTTTGAATTAAATATCTTTGATTGATTTGATTCTACAATATACATGGTTGTGGGATTTTTAAAAACGTAATCTAATCTCCTTGTATATCCACCATTTAATGTTGATGTAGTTGTTTCAGAGCTCAAATCAGGCCACAATTTATTTATCGGAATTAACCATCCGATATCGCAATAGATAAATTTCCCAAGATTATTGTATTCGTAAGTTGTTGTTGTAATTAGTTGCGAGCTCCCATTTAGTGTCTTTGTTGTTTTTTTTAATAATTGTCCATTGGCATTGTAGCTATAAAATGTAGAATCTGAATTTTGAACAACTAATGAAAGAAAACCTAATTCATTAAATGAATAAAAGATTCCCGAACTATAAGAAATGGTTTTTACTTTGCCTTTTATTCCCCAATGAATTAAATCACTTTTAAACCAATAGCTACCTGAGTTATTTGATATATCATTCGGATTGCAGGAATAAAAAATAATGCTAACAAGACATAGACAGCAAAATAAAGTTTTTGTTTTCAAGTATTTCATAATTATTTTATTGTTATAAGTAACTCGTAAATTTACATATATCTTCAATGAAGTATTTTTTTTATTGTTCTCGAAAAGCAAAAAATAGTCGCCAATGTCGGTTATTTTTCACTTTTAAAACTCTTTGAGTAGCCCGAAATGGTTTTTTTATTTACGGGCTGAGTCTTGGTTGTTTTTCTTTCTTCTCCAGTGTTTAGTTTTGTTGTCAAGAACGAAAAAGTCGAAAAGTCGTGTTTTAGATTTCTCCTGTCGTTACAGATAAAAGTCAGGTTTTCTCTTTTTTATCGGTTCTGACTAACGACCACATAAGTCTTTGATTTTCAACACTCACTTTTGGTCGTTATCTTCGTAACTCAAAGGGATTTTTCCTTTTTCCGGATAGCCCCTAACGACCGAGGCTATGGGCTTGGGCGGGCTGCGGGAGAATTTCCTGTCGCAATAGCGACAAAGGAAATGCGGGCGCAAAGACTGCCAGAAGCTCATTAGCCGCCCAAAGCACATAGGCGTGTGTTAGGGGCAGTTTTTTAATAGTCGATCAAATTCTTCTTCTAAATCTAAAAGTTTCTGTGGATTACACTTTGGACAGAATTCCCGTCCACCTTTTTTCATTGGTATAATTGTATTAGAACCACAGTTCTTACATTTAAGGCCTGTTTCTCTATACGATTTTATTCCGTGATCACAATTAGGTAAATTCTTATAAATTTTAGCATACTCTATCATTGGATAATAAGTAGGTAAATCTAAATACTTTAGCTTATTGAGCTGACATAATGGACTAAGGTTTTCTGATTGAACGTAAGTACTTGATAATCCTAAATATTCTAGGTCTGATAACTTAGATAATGGTTCAAAGTCTTTCAGTTTCTGTTTTCCAAACATTCCACCCGAAATAATAAATCCTTTTAGTCCTTTTGCGAATTCAATTCCGTCTAGTTCTTTGAGATTTTTCAGTTCGTGCAATTCTAGCCATTCAAGATTCGGAATGGACTTAATAAAACTCAAACTGTCAAAGTTAGTTGAAGCTGAAATGTATAATCGTCTTAAGTTTGACAGTCTTTCTATGTTCTGAAAGTTCTCAACACTACTCCATTTTATAAACATTGAGTCGAGGTTTTCTATTTGACAAGCTGCCTCAAATAAATCTTGATTGACCTTACTAAAAAAACAAAGTCTCTTCAAGTCTTTCAATGTTGGCAGAAATTCACACCATTCTTGAATTACCTCTTTTTTCCGTTTTGTAGGTAAGTCAAGTTGAGTACAAGCCAAATTTAATTTTTCTGAGCCATCATATTCTGAAACAAATTGAATTGTCTCTGTAGATTTGTCTCCTCCAAATCTCCAGTCCCAAGTAATAAATCCATAGTCTGTTTTCATTTTCTGCATAGCAACAGTTTCCTCTTGTTTTATGTGACTTGTCAAAATATAATTTATGGTTTTATTTCAGTTCTCAGGCTTGCCCCTAACGACCGAGGCTATGGGC
>JAQVDG010000084.1 GCA_028698395.1 Weeksellaceae bacterium | reverse complement strand
GTTCGTACCCCAAACTGTCGCTTTTGTAATAGGCGATAGCGACCTGCTTTGGCTGTTTGTGAAATCCAAAGGACTGCCAATGGGTTTTGGGTGGACTAAGGTGTGAGACTTCTGTTTGTCCACAAACTATGTAACTGATTAAAATGAGAAAAAAACTTCCTTTGATTTTCACAAAAGAAGAGAATAAAGAAAGTTTGAAAAGATGATTTGGGATAGAGGGCATAATTTTTATTTTTATAGAATATACTGAACAAATTATATAAATAAGTAGAGATAAATCCGGTCAATCATGTAATTATTTTATTATAATAAGACAATATTACAGAAAAGGATTATGCCAATCAATAAGGCATTTGCCTTATTTTGAACTTTAGAGATAAGAATATAGAAGTAATTCACAAAATCATGACGAATAAAATGAGCTGAAAATTTCAAAAACGCTTATATTTACCATCTCAATAATTATGTACCGGGAATCTTCCCGATGAATTTTACATTATGTTTACATTTCCCACTTCAGGATTGCCCAAAGCCATGATTTTAGCAGCTGGTTTGGGTACGCGACTTAAGCCTTTTACAAACCATCATCCTAAAGCATTAGCAATGGTAAATGGAAAAACTTTGCTACAACGGAATATTGAATATTTAAAAGATTTTGGTGTAAATGAGTTTGTGATAAATGTGCATCATTTTGCTGAACAAATTAAAAATTATCTAAAAGAGAACAATGATTTTGGTGTTCAAATTCAGATTTCAGACGAAACGAAAGAAGTTTTAGAAACCGGGGGTGGTTTGGTCAAAGCTAAAAAATTATTGGGCGATGAATCTTTTTTATTGATGAATGTGGACATTCTCACTGATCTGAATTTAGAAGATTTCATACAATTTCATTATCAGCACCAACCTTTGGCGACTTTGGCAGTTTCTGACCGTGAAAGTTCACGGAAATTATTGTTTCAAAAAAATAAAGAATTAAAAGGATGGAAAAATTTTAGTACTTCAGAGGAAATTAGTTGTTCTGATGAGGAATTGAAGGAATTTGCATTCAGTGGAATTCATCTTATAAATCCTCGAATTTTTACAAAAATGCCTGAATCGGGTAAATTTTCTGTGATTAAAACCTATATGGATTTGATGAAAAATGAACGTATTTTGGGATTTGACCATTCCGGAGGAAAATTTATAGATGTTGGAAAACCTGAAAGTATAATTCAAGCAGAACATTTGTTTGTGTGAGATTTGAAATTGAAAGTAATGGAGAGATTTAATTTAAACTCTTGTTGGTAAAATTTAAACTGTTTCTTAATTTAGCCTAATTAATAAAAAAACAATAAAAATGAGTGATATAGCACAATTAGAACCCCAAAATATTTGGAGAAATTTTATTGAATTAAATAAAATCCCGCGTCCTTCCAAAAAAGAAGAAAAAGTAAGAGAATTTATGGTTGAATTTGGGAAAAACCTGAATTTAGAGACTTTGACTGATGAGATTGGAAATGTAGTCATCAAAAAACCAGCTTCAAAAGGAATGGAAGACAGAAAAACCATAGTCTTGCAATCGCATTTGGATATGGTTTGTCAGAAGAATAACGATGTGGATTTTGATTTCGATACACAAGGAATTAAAATGTTTGTAGAAAACGGGAAATTCGTTAAAGCCGATGGAACAACTTTAGGTGCCGATAATGGAATTGGCGTAGCTACTATAATGAGTGTTTTGGAATCTGATAAAATTGAGCATCCAGCCATAGAAGCTTTGTTTACCATTGATGAAGAAACCGGAATGACGGGAGCTATCAATTTAAATGAATCTATTTTAGAAGGTGAAATTTTATTGAATTTAGACACAGAAGATGATGACGAATTGACTATTTCGTGTGCCGGAGGTTTGGATGTAACCGCAACAAAATCGTATCAACCTGAAAGTTTAAGTGGGAATTTTTCTTCTGTAAAAGTTGATTTAAAAGGATTAAAAGGAGGTCATTCGGGAGGGGATATTCAGTTAGGATTAGGAAATTCCAATAAACTTTTAGCTCGTTTTCTTTATGAAGGTTTGGATTTCGATGCGCAAATTGCTGAAATGAACAGTGGCGGATTGCGAAACGCTATTCCAAGAGAAGGATATTTCATTGTGAGTATTCCTAATGAAAAATTAAACGATGCAAAAGAAGCTTTTGAAAATCTAAAAACCGATATTCTAAATGAGTTTTTGAGTATTGAACCTAATTTAAAAATAGAAATTTCGGATGTAGATTTACAGTCAAAAGTTGCTTCTTTGAAAGAAACTCAAAACTTAGCTTATGCTTTACTATCAGCTTATAACGGAGTTTATCGAATGAGTCCGGAAATGGAAGGTGTTACGGAGACTTCAAATAATGTTGCTAATGTAATAGTTGGAAACGGTGAAATGAAAATTCTTTGTTTATCTCGTTCAGCTATTGAATCCGGAAAGAAAGCGATTACGGCTTCTTTAAAATCCGGATTTGAATTAGCCGGATTTCAAGTGGAATTTTCAGGAGGTTATCCGGGTTGGAGACCTAATGTAAATTCTGAAATTTTAGATGTTATGCAAGCACTTTATAAAGAAATGTTTGGTGAAGAACCTAAAATTATTGCCACCCACGGCGGTTTGGAATGTGGTCTTATTGGTGGTCATTATCCGGATATGGATATGATTTCATTCGGACCAAATATTAGCGGGCCTCATTCACCTGATGAAAGAGTTGAAATTGCTTCAGTTCAGAAATTTTATCAGTATTTTTTAGAAGTATTGAAAAGAATTCCTAAAAAATAGAATCTTTTAAAAAAGTTAAAAACTGTTTAAGTAAGTCGATTTTATTTGATATAATTTTGATAAAACTTAGACAGTTTTTTAGTAGGTGAAAATTTTAATCTCCGGTATTTTTTTATTGATAATAAGGATTAAAAGGATTTTTAAAGTTGTATCCTAAACTGAACATAAAGCCGTTGCCAGCTTCTTTGGCAATATCAGATAATCCGATATCATACGACATACCGAGTTTTAATCCCCCGATTTTAAGTTTCATAATAGGAGAAACGCTTAGTCCCTGAGAACCATTTTTGTCGGTATCTTGGCGGTAAGAAACTCCTAAATCAACTCCTTGGTGGTTGTTTCCAAATGAAATATGTGACATTAAATTCAAGTCAAATTTTCGTGCCGAATTAGCATTCAAATACATGATAGCAGAAGGATAAAGAGTCAAGACGCCATCGAATAGCCATACATTGTAGCCTAAAGTAAAATTATACCAAGTTGGCAAAGGTTCTACGCCATTTGCAATACCTTCATGACTGATTAAAGGAATGTCCAAAACTGAAATTCCTCCAAAAGCATTGGCATAACGAAATGATATTCCTACATTAAAATAATTTAAAAAATGATTAGGATCAACCAAAGTCGGATCATTTGGGTTGTTAGCAATAACCCGGTCTAAGTCTAATTTTTGCTGAAAACCATTGTACGATAAACCAAAAGAGAATACATCTTCCCCTTCTCCCCATTCACGTTCTCTACTTCGTATTGGAATATGGTAAGCAGCGGAAATATTCACACCTCTCATGCTGGTTAAACCGTTTCGGTCATTAAAAATATAAAATCCAAAAGCCAAACGATCTGCTACTGTTGCGTGTGCGCTCAAAGTTTGCGTACTTGGACTATCAGGTAAATCCGCCCATTGATTTGCATAAGTAGCTGTTACATTCAAAACTTCCGGATCTGCTCCCGCATAGGAGGGGTTAATTAAATAACTATCTCCAATCAAATAATGTTTATAAAAAGGTAAACTTTCCTGTGCTCCCAAGTTTAAACAAAAAACCAACAAAAGTGTTGTTATTATTTTTTTTCCCATGTTCTATTTAACCTAACGCTTTTAACCCCTACTTATTATTATTGTACAGCAAAAACTATGAAAATGAATTTTTTCTGCAATCAATCTATTTAAAAATCGTCCGAATCTACAAATAAATTTTAATTATTTTTGAATGAAGTGTAAATTTGATACAAAAATTTAAAGGCTAAAAGTAAAAAGTTTTTTTATAATTAAAAGTGTGTTTTTATTTTTTTATGATTGAATTGGCTGTTTTTATGAAATAGTAATAATTTTAAATTTGAAAACTACATCAAAAATTCAATAATCAATCATAAGTGTAAAGCTGTTGTACAAACAAATGGAGAGATAAAGTTAAAATTGATTTTACGGTAATAACAAAGAAAAGTTAAATTAATAAAAAAGGCTTCCAAAAGTTAAAAGGAAGCCTTGAAATATTAAATTTAATTTGTTTTATTCTGATTTTTGCTCGGTTGATTTTCCTTTTACTGTGATTTTAACACCATCTTTAGTATCATTTACTTCCAATAATAATCGATCTCCCTCAGAAATTTCAGAGTTTATGATTTCCTCAGCAATCGGATCTTCAATGTATTTTTGAATAGCTCTTTGCAAAGGTCTTGCTCCGTAATCTTTGTCAAATCCTTTATCAGCAATAAAATCCCGGGCTTCTTTAGTTAGTTCCAATTCATATCCTAAACCGCTCAGGCGTTGATATAATTTTTCCAATTCAATATCAATGATTTCTGCAATGTCATCTTTGGTCAAAGCATTGAAAATAATAATATCATCAATACGGTTCAGGAATTCGGGAGCAAATGTTTTTTTCAGAGCATTTTCAATGGTACTTTTTGCTCTTTCATCCGAACTGTCTTTTTTCGCTGTTGTTCCGAATCCGACACCATCACCAAAATCTTTTAATTGACGGGTTCCAATATTGGAAGTTAATATAATTATGGTATTTCTAAAATCAACTTTTCTTCCTAAACTGTCTGTAATATGTCCATCATCCAAAATTTGAAGTAAAATATTATAGACATCCGGATGCGCTTTTTCGATTTCGTCTAATAGAATAACGGAATAAGGTTTTCTTCGGACTGCTTCAGTTAATTGACCGCCTTCTTCATATCCGACATAACCCGGAGGAGCTCCGATTAGTCTTGAAATTGCGAATTTTTCCATGTATTCGCTCATATCAATCCGAATTAGAGTATCGGGCGAATCAAATAATTCAGTCGCCAAGACTTTTGCCAATTGTGTTTTTCCAACTCCGGTAGTTCCCAGAAAAATAAAGGAACCAATTGGTTTTCCCGGGTCATTTAAACCGGCACGATTACGTTGTATGGCTTTAACAACTTTGTGAATCGCTTCATCTTGACCGATTACTTTTCCTTTCATTAACTCGTTCATTTGAGCTAATTTTTTCAATTCTTTTTCAGCAACTCTATGAACCGGAATTCCACTCATCATGGAAACAACCTCTGCAACATTTTCATCTGTTACAGTTTCACGATTATCTTTAGAAGCCTGAATCCATTTTGATTGAGCATTTTTTAATTGAAATTCAATTTGTTTTTCTGTATCGCGCAAACGTGCTGCTTCTTCGTATTTTTGACTTTTTACTACGTGACTTTTTTCTTCTCGGACTTCCTCTAATTTCTTTTCTAAATCAATGATTTCTTTTGGAACTTTGATATTTTTAATATGAACTCTTGATCCGGCTTCGTCCAAAGCATCAATTGCTTTATCGGGTAAATAACGGTCGGTGATGTATCGATTAGTCAAAGAAACACAGGCTAAAATTGCTTCATCGGTATAATTTACATTGTGATGTGCCTCGTATTTGTCTTTAATTTGATGTAGAATTTGAACAGTTTCTTCTGCAGAAGTCGGGTCAACTATAACGGTTTGGAAACGTCGAACCAAAGCACCGTCTTTTTCTATATATTGTCTGTATTCGTCTAAAGTTGTAGCACCTATACATTGTAATTCACCTCTTGCCAAAGCCGGTTTGAACATATTGGAAGCATCCAAAGAACCGGTTGCTCCTCCCGCTCCGACTATGGTGTGTAGTTCGTCAATGAAAAGAATAATGTCATCATTTTTTTCTAATTCATTCATGATGGCTTTCATTCTTTCTTCAAATTGCCCCCGGTATTTAGTTCCGGCAACTAAACTTGCTAAATCCAGAGTAACAACTCGTTTGTTGTACAGAACTCGGGATACTTTTCGTTGAATAATCCGAAGAGCTAAACCTTCTGCAATAGCTGATTTTCCTACTCCGGGTTCTCCAATTAGTAAAGGATTGTTCTTTTTTCGGCGACTCAGAATCTGTGAAACTCGTTCAATTTCCTTTTCTCGACCAACTACAGGATCTAATTTTCCTTCTAAAGCAATTTGAGTTAAATCCCGTCCGAAATTATCTAAAACTGGAGTTTTGCTTTTACTGTTTCCGGGTTTTTGAGGATTTAGTTTTTCATAAGAAGCTCTCTCTTCATCGTCTTCTAAACCGGAATCTGCACGAGGAGTTTCTGTAATCTCTTCATTTGAAAAATGAAAATTGAATTCGTTTTTTACAGAAGTATAGTCGATATTCAGATTTTTTAGCAGTTTGGTAGTAGGATCATTTTCATTACGTAAAATACACAATAATAGATGAACTGTGTTAACCGTAGTGTTTTTGAATAATTTTGCTTCTAAAAAAGTCGTTTTTAAAGCTCTTTCAGCTTGTTTCGTTAGTTGAAGATTTTGCTTTTTAGAGGAGAAGTTTTCGTGAGGAGGAGCAAGATTTTCTATTTTTTCTCGAATTTCCTTCAAATCAGTATCTAAACTTTCAAGAATGGCTACCGCTTTGCTGTCGCCCTCCCTCAGTATGCCCAATAGCAGATGTTCGGTTCCGATTTGATTGTGTCCCAATCGGAGTGCTTCTTCCTTGCTGTAAGCAATTACATCTTTAACTTTTTGTGAAAAATTATCGTTCATATTTAGTCTCTTAATAACAAATATAGTTACTTCTTAGTGTTAATCGCATAAATAGTGCCATAGTTATTAACTATTTATTGTTAATTAGATTTTGTCAAAATTGACAAATAAAATGGAGAGTTCAGACAAAATTTCAGAATAAATTGATTTTAATTAGTTGAAATTTATTGAAATTCAGAATAAATCCTAATTTTTATGGAAGAATTTTGAAATAATTTGTCCATTGCGAAATTTATAAAGTTCTTACTAAGATTTTATAACGAAACTTTATCAACAAAAATAAAATGGTGAATTGACAGTATTATTTTAGGTTTGAATCACCCCTAAATTAAATGGTTTTTCAATTGGTGCGTGATTGGCGGCTTCAATTCCCATTGAAATCCATTTTCGTGTATCAGTCGGCTGTATAACGGCATCTGTCCAAATTCGTGCTGCAGCATAATATGGGCTGGTCTGTTTATTATACCTTTGTGTAATTTCATCTAATAATTCCTGTTTTTTCTTTTCATCAATTTTTTCTCCTTTGGCTTTCAGTGTGGCTTCCTGAATTTGTAAAAGTACTTTTGCAGCTTGTTCACCGCCCATTACCGCTAATTGTGCCGAAGGCCAGGCAAAAATTAATCTTGGGTCATACGCTTTTCCGCACATAGCATAATTCCCTGCACCATAGGAATTTCCAATTACTACTGTAAATTTTGGAACGACTGAATTAGCTACTGCATTTACCATTTTAGCACCATCTTTGATAATGCCGCCATGTTCTGATTTTGAACCGACCATAAAGCCGGTTACATCTTGTAAAAAGACTAAAGGAATTTTCTTTTGATTGCAATTGGCAATAAAACGAGTTGCTTTATCGGCTGAATCAGAATAAATTACTCCGCCAAATTGCATTCCGTCTTTTCTTGATTTTACAATTTTCCGTTGATTGGCTACAATTCCGACTGCCCAACCATCAATCCGGGCGTAACAACAAATTAAAGTTTTTCCATAATCACCTTTATATTCGTCAAATTCTGAATTATCCACCAAACGTTTTATGATGTCATACATATCGTATTGTTCTGCACGGGAAATAGGAAGAATTCCGTAAATTTCTTTTTCATCCAA
>JAQVDG010000083.1 GCA_028698395.1 Weeksellaceae bacterium | reverse complement strand
AAGCGGCAGGAAACGGCTTCGATTGAAACATTTTCGTAAATTTGAAGTTTCGTCTTCAGTTGAAGTTCAGTGCTAAAAGTGCCGCCTTCGCCAAGCGAGTCAAACGTTATGCACAATGCCACCAGCGACCGTGCTAACATCAACAAATGAACAAAAATCGACAGCAAACAAACCTACTCAAAAATAAAAATTGTAACTTTACAGAATGGAACAAAAGGAGAAATTAACGATAGAAAAACTGATAGAGGAAGCTCAATTATTTTGTATGGAACAATCTAAATTCCAACACAAAGAACTTTATGGAGTAACAGACGGTAAAGCAGTAGGAACACTTATTGAACATAAATTCCAATCACACTTAAACGAAAAATATGAAGTTTTAGTAGGTTCTTCTGCAAGAGGAATAGACTTGCCTTCGGACGACATTCAGACAGACATCAAAGTAACTTCCATAAAACAACCTCAATCATCTTGTCCTTTCAAAGACGCTAAACAAAAGATTTTCGGACTTGGCTACAATCTTCTTGTTTTTGTTTATGATAAAACAGACGACCCGACAACACAAACAGCAATCTTAAACTTTGTAAGTTGTTCATTTGTTCATAAGGAACGGACGGCAGATTATACAACAACTTTCCGTTTGCGAGAAATGGTAAAAGACGGTGCAAACGAAGCAGACATTGTCGCTTATTTACAAGATAAGAATATTCCTGCGGACGAAATCACGTTAGCAAAAGTTGCTGAACAGATTTTACAAACACCACCCGAACAAGGCTACTTGACAATTTCCAATGCTTTACAATGGCGACTACAATATCAAAGAATTGTTGCCTTGACGGACGATATTCAAGGAATTGAAAAAATTGTAAGTTATAACAAACCACAATGATGAGAGTATTTGAAGCAAATATCACTCATCAGGTTTCGGATTATCTAAACGATAATCTGAAAAATGTTGTGTCTATTGAAAAGGCTAATCAAAAAATGTATGAAGCCTTCGGCTTCATACATTTTTTTGATAATGATGAAGATTTGCAAATACTCAAAGAAACTATTTCTATTTCTCAAAATATTGTTTCAGAACCTGACAGAGCCGAATATGGCGATTTTCAAACCAATACAGAATTAGCAAACAAAGTTGCGTTTCATCTTACTACAAAAAACATTTCGCCTAAAATTGTTATTGAACCAACTTGCGGAAAAGGAAATTTTATTATTGCTTCATTGAAGCATTTCGATAACGTTAAAAAAGTTTTCGGAATTGAGATTTACAAGCCTTATGTTTGGGAAAGTAAATTCAATATCATTGATTTTTATCTGAATAATCCAACTGAAAATAAGCCCGAAATTTCAATCATTCATAGTAGCGTTTTTGACTTTGATTTTAAAACTATTTCCAAAGAAAACAGCACAAAAGGAATTTTAATTATAGGCAATCCACCTTGGGTAACAAATTCAAAATTAGGCAGTTTAAACTCATCTAATCTTCCGAAAAAAGCAAACTTCAAAAATCACAATGGATTAGATGCAATGACAGGAAAAAGCAATTTTGACATTGCCGAATACATTACTTTGATGATGATTGAAGTCTTTCAACATCAAAAAGGTAATATTGCTTTATTAGTTAAAAATTCGGTTATTAAAAATATTGTGTTTGACCAAAATAATAACAAACATCACATTGCTGATATAGAAAAGTATTCAATTGACAGTAAAAAAGAGTTTAATGTTTCTGTGGAAGCATCTTTGTTTTATTGCAAACTAAATACTGAACCCGAATTTGAGTGTGCTGAATTTTCAATTTACACTACAAACGAATTAAGAACTATCCGAAGAACAAACAGAAGAAATGAAGAAAGAAAAAGCAATCGTTTTGGTTGGTTATCGGACAAGTTTGTTTCAAACATTGACAACTATTCCAATGCCGAACAAATTGACGGAAAATGTCCGTTTGAGTGGCGACAAGGTATAAAACACGATTGTTCGTCCATTATGGAATTGGATAAAGTGAACGGACATTTTGTAAACGGACTGAAAGAAGAAATCAAATTGGAAAGCGATTTGGTTTATGGTATTTTAAAAAGTTCCGACTTGAAAAATACAGTCATAAAAGAAACGAGAAAACACACGATTGTAACGCAAAAAAAAGTTGGACAGGAAACCAATTACATCAAATACGATTACCCGAAAACCTATCAATATTTAAGCGAACATCAAGACGTTTTTAATGCGAGAAAATCGAGTATTTACAACAACAAACCGCCTTTCTCAATTTTTGGTGTAGGCGATTATTCGTTCAAACCGTATAAAGTTGCTATTTCGGGACTTTACAAAACCTTTCATTTTACACTTGTTTTGCCACAAAACGAAAAACCTGTAATGCTTGACGACACTTGCTATATGTTGGGATTTGACAAATTGGAGTTTGCCGTTTATTCGTTGATACTTTTAAACTCTGAAACGACAATGCAATTTCTGAAATCTATAACTTTTGCAGATGCAAAACGGACTTTCACAAAAGACGTTTTAATGCGTATTGACCTTTTAGAGTTGGCTCAAACTATTGACAAATCTGAATTACAAAACGAACTGAATTACATAAACGAAACATACAATTTTAATTTGACTTTGGACTTGTGGTGCGACTTCATAAACGAAATGAAACCAATTGAAAGTGGACAAATGGAATTGTTTGCATAAGCCGACATAAAAAGGCACTGTGCATAACAAGGGTTTTGCAAGAGAGCGGGTTAAGTGCTTCGTATGAAACTTTTTCGTAAATTTGAACATTCGGCTTCGTATCAAAGATAGTGCATAAAATCCGCTCCCTCGCAAAGCCCCGACCCGTTAGTGGCAAGTTTAAACCACAACGCACCTAAAACACAACCTAATGAACAGAGAACAAGCAGAATCCATTTTACAGAGAATATTCAAGCACTCTAAATTTCACGATGAACAATGGGAAACTATTGAAAAAATTTTGAAAGGCGAAAAAGTTCTACTTATTGAAAAAACTGGATTTGGTAAATCTCTTTGTTTTCAATTTCCTGCTGTTGTATTTCCTGGAACAACGGTTATTTTTTCACCTCTGATTGCTTTAATGCGTGACCAAGTGAAGAAGTTAAAATATCTTGGAATTTCTGCTGAATGTATCAATAGCGAACAAACCCCTGAACAAAACAGTCAAATTATTGACTCTGCCAAACAAGGAAAAATTAAGATATTATATATTGCACCTGAACGTCAAGAAAATAGTGAATGGATAGAAGCAACAAGGCAAATGAAACTTTCAATGGTTGTAGTTGATGAGGCTCACTGTATTTCTGTTTGGGGACACGATTTTAGACCTGCTTTTAAACGCATAATTAATCTTGTAAAACTTTTACCGAAAAACTTACCTGTTTTAGCAACAACTGCAACAGCCACTAAAAGAGTAGAAAAGGACATAACAGAACAAATTTGAAATAATATTTCGGTTCTCAGAGGAAACTTAATGCGTGATAATTTCAGACTATTTGTGATTAAAGTAAACTCGGAGGATGAAAAATTAATTTGGTTAGGGCAAAATATAGGAAAAATAGATGGTTCAGGAATATTGTATGCAGGAACAAGAGTGGATACAGAAGTTTATTCAAAATGGTTTGAATACCTTAAAATTTCATCAATTGGTTATAATGCTGGTTTAGATGCTGATTCAAGAGTTGCCATAGAAAGTGGTTTGATGGCTAATCAATGGAAATGTATTATTTCTACAAATGCCTTAGGAATGGGAATTGACAAACCAGACATTAGATTTATCATCCATACACAAATCCCTCAATCTCCAATTCATTATTATCAAGAAATTGGTCGTGCAGGTAGAGACGGAAAGCCGGCTTATATCATACTTTTTTACAATCCCGAAGACAGAAAACTTCCTGAAGCCTTTATTGAAGGAGGACGACCTTCTATCAAAAAATATGAAAGAGTGATTTCGGTAATTAAAACCGACCTTCTTGGAGAAAGAGATATAATAAGAAGAACTAATCTTAAACAAAATCAGTTTCGAATCATAAAATCAGACCTAATTGAACAAGGAATAGCAAGAGAGGTAATGATAGGAAGAAGTAAAAAATATGAGTTTATTCCTAACTCTAATTCGTTAAGTACCGAAACATTTAACCAAATACGAATAGCCAAAACGAAAGATTTAGATAAAATGATTGAATACGTTGAAACGAATGATTCGAGAATGAAATTTTTATGTGATTACCTGGGAGATGATTCAGTACATACATTTCAAAATTGTGACAATACAGGATTAAAGAAAATACAAGTAAACCCAACGCAAGAATGGAGAGACAAACTACAGAACTTTAGAGAAACTTATTTTCCTGAATTGGAAGTTGAATCAAAATATTCAAACTTAATCAATGGAGTTGCCGCTTCATATTATGGAGTTTCTAATGTTGGAGCAGCTATTCATCGTTCTAAATATGAGCAAGGTGGAGATTTTCCCGATTTTTTAATCAAGCTCACTTTAAAGGCATTTAGAAAGAAATTCGGTCAAGAAAAATTTGATTTGGTTTTGTACGTTCCATCAACGAAATCTGGAGATTTGGTAAAAAACTTTGCTACAACCATTGCTAAGATTTTAGGTTTTCAAATTTCTCATAAACTACATAAAATAAGAGAAACCAAAGAGCAAAAAATATTTGAGAACTCCGTACTAAAAAAAGAAAATGTTAATGAAGCATTTTCATATACAAACCCCGAAGAAGTAAACGGAAAAAGTATTTTACTAATTGATGACATATTCGATAGTGGGGCTACCATAAAGGAGATTGGGAAAATTTTGACTAACTTTGGAGCATATAAAATAGCACCAATTGTAATTGCAAGAACAGTTGGTGGAGATATAGTGTAATGAGACAAAGAAGTTGTTCACATAGAGTTTCGGAATTATACAATGAAATAATTCTTACTGCAAAATTTCAAGAGAAGTTTTGTAATAAAGATTCGTTTTATTTTGAAAATATCTATTGTTCGGTTTTCTGGGGTAAAGATTTTCAGGTTAAACTATTGATTTTAGACAAAGAAACTCAAAATATAATTTTTGAAAATGTTAGTGATAACACTTACATATTTTACAATGATATAAAAGCGGATTCTTTTCTATATTCTTTTGATTTATCAAATTCTACTATTACAAAGTTTAATAATCCAATTTTAAATAATGGATTAGTTCATAATTCAATACAAGAACAACATTCTTTTATTTCACTTTCAAAAAACATCAATGACATTGTTATAAAAGATGAAGTAATTTATTTTTCTATTACTATTATCAGTTTAAGCAGTGAAAATCGACATTCATCAATTGAGATAAATAACGTTACATCTTTAGATTCATTAGCAGCAAATCTTAATTTTTGGGATTCAGAAATACTTTTAGGGCTGTGTGTATTTACTCTAACAGAAATTGGCAGAAACTGTTTTTTAATATATTCGAAAGAAGAAAAAAGGGGTTTTGGAGTAGAGAGACTATCTATTACTCATAAAAAATTAAGCAGAAAGAATTCTATAATAATTAGTTGTATGGATTCTTATTATATGGAGCCGATTTCTCACTTTATTGATTATAAAATCGACTTTGTAAAACAGCTTCATCCAGAATATGCTATTGAAATAAATGAAACTTATGTTTTAATAATTCCATTTTATTCATATAATACTTTCTCAGATTTTAAACTAATTAGATTAACCGATTTAAATGAAGTTGATTTGTTTGAAATCCCGATGATTAAAGAAATTAATAATGACATTAATTTTTTCATTGATAATACTGACTTTAATGGAAATAATATTTTATTGGTTGGTAATTATGAATTTTCTTGTGAAAACCTGTTTTCAGTAAAGCAAAAAAAACCTTTAGAAATTAATAAGTCGTCCAATTTAAAATCCCTAATTCCAATCAAAGGAAAATATTTTGACGGATATGCTTTAGAAATTCACACAATAAAAAGTACATTAAAAGCTGACGGCAGCTTTGAAACTTTAAGAACTGATTTGGGAGAAATGCTTTACCAACTTAAATATAATTTTGATAAAAGTGTTATAGATAAAATTGCAGTAAAGTGTGCTGATACTATTAATAATTTATTTGCGGATATTGATGCTATAATTCCTTCTCCTCCTTCAAATTTAAACAGACCATTTCAACCTGTTTATGAATTAGCAAAAAGAATAAGCGAATTAACTGACATTAAATTAGATATAAACTATGTCAGTAAACTACCGACTGAACAGATTAAGTCTTTAACAGAATCAGACGACAGAAATTTAGTATTAGAAAGAGCTATTTCTATTAAAGATGATAGATATAGAAACAAAAATATTTTATTGTTTGATGATTTGTTTAGGTCAGGAGATACACTCAATATAATAGCTAAAAAGCTAAAAAATGAAGGTGGAATTAATTCTATTAAAGCTCTTTGTGTAACCAAAACAAGAACAAAAAGATGACAGACGAAACAGCCTATTGGATTGCATTGGCACATTTGCCAAAATGGGGAAGTTTAAAAATCAATAACCTCATAATAAAGTTCTTTCACGAGAACCAGATTTCTATTGTCGATTTTTTTGAATTATCAGAAAATATTTGGAGTTCTGTTTACCAATTAGACGAAAAACAAATCACAGATTTAAGACAAGCTAAATCAGAATTGCCTAATAATGCTTTTTTAGCCGAGCAAATGCAAAACCAAGGTTTTGAAATTATCCCCATTACTTCCCCTGAATATTCAAAAACATTAAAAACGAACTTAAAAGCCACTTATTCTCCACCTGTTTTATATATCAAGGGAAATAAAAAAATAATGCAAGAGCAATCTGTTGCTATAGTTGGTTCAAGAGCTGCATCTGAAATTGCATTAAATTTCACAGACAATATTGCAAAAAATGCAAGTAAAGATTATAAAGTAATTGTGAGTGGTTTTGCCAAAGGAGTTGACAAACAGGCTTTGGATTCAGCCATAAAATATAAAGGTCAAAGTATTATCGTTCTTCCTCAAGGCATAATGACCTTTACTTCGGGATTTAAAAATTACTATAAACAAATTATAGATGGAGATGTATTGGTTTTAAGCACCTTTCATCCTAAAGCTGGTTGGTCAACAGGATTAGCAATGGCAAGAAATCCTATAATTTACGGATTGGCAAATGAAATTTATGTAGCAGAATCCTCAGAAAAAGGTGGCACCTGGTCAGGGGTAATTGATGGTTTAAGAAAAGGAAGAAAAATTTATGTTCGACAACCAGAAAATAACGAAAAAAATGCTAATAATATTCTGATTCAAAAAGGAGCTATTAGAGTTGATTTTAATGGAAATCGGGTAAATATTGATTACCCAACTGATATAAACGAATCAAACTTATTGGTTAATGAACCGACTTTCACAAACTCGTTTGAGACAGAGCTTAAAACTATTTTCAACGGAAGACCACTCTCATCAAAAGAAATAATTAAAAAGCTTAATTTAGATTGGAGTACACAGAAATTAACAACTCAATTGAAAAAAATTGATTTTGTAGAAGTTATTAAAGAAAAAGGGAAAAACCTCTATCAATTAAAAGGAAAATCTGAACAAAATCAACCTTCTCTTTTTAGCTAAAAGAGAAAACCTGCCACTAACAAGGGTTTTGCAAAAGAGCGGGTTAAGTGTTTAATTCAAGGTTAGTGCATTTAATCCGCAAAACCATTTTTTATTTGCTTTTAAACTGTAAATTAGCAAATAGAAAAAATGGTTTTGCTACGTTTGTGCAAAGTTGAAAGTTCAGCCTTTCTAATCCGCTCCTTCGCAAAGCCCCAAAACGTTGTACAAAATTTTATTCCAAACGTTTGGTTTTTTCTTACGGAAATTAATGCATTTAAATGATAAAAAAAATCGAGTTAAAGCGAAAAGGAAGTATGACTTTCGCTGTCAAACTTTCAAAG
>JAQVDG010000082.1 GCA_028698395.1 Weeksellaceae bacterium | reverse complement strand
CAAGAAATACAGCAATTAAAATTATAATCCATTGATAAGGTCCAATTATTCCTAAATAAGTCATCTTTTTCTGTTTTTAAATTAATATTATTCTTTCAATTTTTTTCGTCCAGCATTAAAGCCAACGGCCTCGTGTATGAGCAGTAGCGGATTTTAACCCACTAAACTGTCAGATAGCACCGACCTTTGATTTATTGTTTTATGTTTCAAAATAGCACTGAACCCGCTATTGCTTATACACAATGTTGTGCGGTCGTACTTTTTTTTCGGTCGTCTGTCAGTGTTGGCGAAAGACATACTCTTTTGCAATTTTTGGCTTAAGCATTGGCTGGTGCGAATTGCAAATGTGTATGGCTTTGTGCGTTGGCTATTCATCCGTCAGATTGTTTTAAGTCCGAGTTGTTTCAAATATTCGTTGTGTTCATTCCTAGATTTGGTTGCTTTCTTTTCTATTTCAGTCAGTTTTTCATTCACTTCTTCTAAGTCAATTATTGGCTCTGCAATTGCAGTACTGACATAACGTGAGATATTCAAGTTGTAATCATTATCAACAATTTCCGCCATTGGCACTCTGCGAGCATATCGTTCTACCTTTTCTGGTCGGTTTTGATAGGTTTCAACGATTTTTAAAATATCATTGGGGTCGTCTTCTGTTCCTTCGCCATCACGCAATACGTTCTGACGCTTTTCTTTTTTGTAGTGTTCACTTGCATTGATGAATAAAATATCATCTTCTTTTTTGCATTTTTTCAATACTAAAATGCAAACTGGAATTCCTGTTGAAAAGAATAGGTTAGAAGGTAAGCCAATAACGGTGTCAATATTATTGTCCTTCAATAGTTTTTCTCGAATACTTTGTTCTGCTCCACCTCTGAATAACACACCATGAGGTAAAATAATAGCCATTGTTCCTTCATCACTTAAATAGTGGAAACCGTGTAGCAAAAAAGCAAAATCTGCAGCTGACTTAGGTGCCAAGCCATAGTTTTTAAAACGGAAATCTTCGTTCATTGCTTCTGAGGCATCCCAACGCAAACTAAATGGTGGATTGGCTACAATAGCATCAAACTCTACTTTTTTGGCTGGATTCATTTCGTTGAGAATATCCCAATCGTTTTTTAAGGTATCTCCGTGAAAAATTTCAAACTCTGAATCTTTTACTCCGTGAAGCAACATATTCATTCGTGCCAAGTTGTAGGTGGTGATGTTTTTTTCTTGGCCATATATTCGGCTGATAGTTCCACCTCCAGGTTGGTCTTCAATTTTATTTTTAACGTTGAGAAGTAATGAACCCGAACCACAAGCAAAATCCAATACTTTGTTGAGTTTTTTCTTTTTACCTGCTTTTGGGTTTTGGCTGTCTAAGGTTACGATTTCTGAAAGAATGGTAGATAGTTGTTGTGGTGTATAAAACTCACCTGCCTTTTTACCAGAACCTGCTGCAAATTGCCCAATCAAATATTCGTAAGCATCTCCAAGGGTATCGCTGTCTGTCGAGAACCCCGAAATACCTTCGGCAATTTTTGTAATAATCTTGCAAAGCTTTTCATTTCTTGCTTCGTAGTTCTTGCCTAATTTTTCTGAGTCTAGATTTATCTCAGAGAACAAGCCTTTAAAGGTGCTTTCAAAGGATTCGTTTTCTATGTATTTAAAACCTTTTTGAAGCGTTTTTAATAAATCTTCGTGCTGTGTTCTTGCAAGTTCTGAAATACTACTCCATAAATATTGCGGCTCTATTACATAATGCACTTTTCTACGCATTTGCTTTTCAAACTCTACCACATCATTTGGGTTAGCTTTATACCAAATAGCAAGCGGTGTACGCTTATCGTTTGCATCTAATTTAGGATAGTCTGACCCCAATTCTTTTTTAACCGAAGCTTCATAATTATCCGATAGATAGCGTAAAAAGAGGAACGAGAGCATATAATCACGAAAATCATCCGCATTCATTGCACCTCTTAAACTATCTGCTATATCCCAAAGGGTTTTCCCTAGTTCTTGTTGTTTTTGTTTTGCTGTCATATTTTGACTTTATTTTTTTAGCAGTTCTGGTAAATTGAATTGGTATTTAGTCAGAAAAGCATCTAGTATTCGTTCAAATAATTCTTTATTATCTACTCCCATTTCTACTGGGTCGTATATTGAGTATTTGCCGTGACTTAATAAATTCAATGCACGTTCAAATAAAATATCATCTTTATCAATGCCATAAATACATTTCCCAAAATCATCAAGCCCAAAAAAAGTAGCTGTTTTTTCAAGGATGCTGCGAAGTGAATTGAAATGATAGGTGTTTACTTTTCCTGATTTTGTAGCTTGTTTTAGTTCACTCAAGACCGCTACGTGATGAAAGAATGGTGTGTCATCTGTTTTTTGAAGTGTATGACTTTCTTCACTGTTTTTATGTAAGAAGTAGCGATTATGGGTAAATCGTTTGAGCTCATTGCACATTACATTAAAGAATAGACTATGATGTGAAGACACCACAATTTTTACTTTCTCCTCTTCATCTTTTTCTACAACTCTTTTCTCCCCACCATCTTCAATTTCTTTTGTAACTGCCCGTTTTAATAATTTGGCTAAATCGCTTGCTACGGCAATGGCGTTGTTATCATCAAGCGATGAAATAGGGTCGTCCACATAAATATATTTAACCCAAGAATAGGCACTATGTTCCTCTGCATCTATGGCTAATTCGCTAATGGCTAAGAATACACACCAAATAAAAATATTTTCCTCTCCTCTAGATATTTTAATGTTAGGCTCTATTACGGTTTCAGGTTCTGTATTATTTGGATTTTTGGGATTGTATCTTGGATTTTTGACTTGTTTTTTAAAGGTAATTCGCCAATTATCGTAATCAATGTCAAAATCGAAAGTAGCATATCGTTCTAAGTAGGCAAATATCTTTTCGTCTAAGGCTAATTCTTTAAAACCACTAAAAAATTTAGATTGAGCGTTCATTTGCAAAACACGTGAAGTGTCATATTCTAAATCATTGTCCCAAACAAATAAGTCTTCTGTAAAAGCATTAAAATATAAAGTGTCGCCAACTATTGCGTCTTCGGTTTTGGGTTTGCCTTTTTTATCCAGTATAACGTTTCCTTTATTGTCTTTTAATTCAACCTTAATTTTCTTTTTCCCTTTTTCCTTAAAAGCCATTGAGGTCCTGGTTTTACCAGTTCCATTGTAGGCGTATAGCAAAACAAAATCATTGGTTTTTAAGTCATCTCTAAAACGAGTTACTAGACCGCCCAATGTTTTATACGTAAATAACTTTCTTTGAGCACTCATATCGCTAACTCATTTAAGTTAGGAAATAACTGTTGCAACAAACCTTTTTTATGCTCTTGCAAGGCTTTTATTTTTTGTGCTTGTGCTTCTATTAACTCATCTGCTGCAGAAAGGCAGTCAGCTATTTTTTGCTGTTCTTTTAATGATGGAATAGAGATTTTAATTTTACTCATTACGCCATTCATTAACTTCGGATTACCAATGTAGGAAACGTGCTTTTTGGCAACTGAATTAATGATTTCTGCTACACACTTATTAGCAAATCCATTTTTGCTTAAAAGGACTCCACAGACATTTGTACAATAAAATTTACCTTCTCTAAAATTTACATCTCCTGCATTAGCACCGTCTGTTGTCCAAGTAATTGCATTTTCATATAAAAACGCATTGTAAAAGCCTGCTAAACCATTATTCTTTGTTTGAGATGAGTATACAGGATATTTATTTTCTTCGGTTTTGGTTTCTGAAACTAAACTCATTGATAAAACATAACCGCGTGTTACGTCAAAAATTTCACCAACTTCCTTTATTTTCCAATCATCCTTAAACTCAGGAAAACGAAATTTTGGTTGAGTTTCGACTTCTACTGGGAAAAGTTGTTGTAACAAGCCTTTTTTATGGTCTTGTAATAGGGCTAGTTTTTCGGTTTCGGAATTGATAATAACATCTAAAGAAGAAAAGCAATTGGCAATTTTTTTTTGTTCTGCAATACTCGGATAACTTAATTCATAATTTTCAACATTGCCCTTTGATATGTTTTGAACCTTCATACCAGCACCAAGCCTACTAAAGTATGATTGATTTCTATTAATTGCCATTGATAAAAAATAATTCACAACTTTATCAGTAGGCCGAATTTCTGCAACTCGTTGATTTAAAACATATTTGTTATTATCAGGTATAATAGCGGTCATACCAAGTAAACCTGGTGCTTGCTCACTTAGAATCATTACCAAAGTGCCTTTAGCAAGGGTTTTAACATCATCATTTATGTAGCGATTTGAATGTACTAGGTTTCCATCTGTATCAATAGACTTGAGTGTAACAAGTTCATATTTACCATTTTCTTGAACATCACCTTCAAAACTTTTACCATTGAAGTATGAGGAAACATCTTTCAAACTTGCTGTTTTCCAATTATCTTTAAACTCAGGAAACCGCAATTGTGGTACTATTTTTTTTTCTTCCCTATTCATAAGCGTTCAATCCTGCAATTTCTCGCCCTTGGGCTAGTTTATTTAATAATGGCACTAGGTCTTCCATTAGTGCTAATTCTGCTACTCTTCGGTCTTTCCAACCTAACTCCAATGGTGATAATAAATCGGTCAGTTTTTCGCCATCAAAAATCATTCGGTGTAGTATTTCATCTATAAACGTTTTAAGGCTTTCAATTTCCAAATGGTGTTTTTTGGAAATAGCTCTAAGTTCACTGGCTGCTTTTTCGTCTTTAAATTGTTGGTAGCCTGTGCGTATTTCCTTTTCAGTCATTCCATTACCTACTTCCAAAGTGTTGATGTAGGCAATGATGTCTTCTCGCTCTTCCATTAAGTTAGAACTAGAGCTGAGTAGGTTAATCAACTGCACACGTGTCATCTTGTGTTTAGAAGGTTTGTCTTGGGTGTATTTGGCTATCAATCCAATAATGTAATCGTAATCGATAATGGCAGAAGAGAACAGCACAAACTCAAAATCGAGTTGTTGCACTTCTGGTGATGTATCAGGTTTGTTTTGTATTTCCTTTAAGCGTTTTGCGGTATCGAGATAATTGCTTTTAAACGAACGGAAATCGTCTGTGGGCAATGCCGCTTCAATGGTTTCGGCTTGTGTTTCTTCCAAGTCGGTATATTGGTCGAGTTGTGTTTTTAAACGTTGTACTTCTTTAAACGTGTTGATAAACTGTGCACGAGCTTCATCGCCTTTCAGGTTATCTACTTCAGAAGGTTTGCATTCCAATCCGTGAGATTCCATAAAAGTTTTGAGGTTGCTCACCGCTTCCTGGTATTTGGCAATTACCTTTGGTGCAGCATCTACAATCCAAATTTCTTTAGGATTCTCTACATTGGCACCAGAGAACAAGACCATTGCTTTGTCTACGGCTTCTTCTTGTTGTCTAAAATCCAAGATATTGCCATACGGCTTGGTATCGTTTATCACTCGGTTGGTTCGAGAAAAGGCTTGTATGAGTCCGTGATATTTTAGATTTTTGTCAACGTAAAGCGTATTCAAGTATTTAGAATCAAAACCCGTTAAAAGCATATCTACCACAATCATCACATCTATTTTGTCTTTGTGTGGCACGTCTTTGTTGGGGTATTTCTGCCATTTTATACGTTGCTGAACGTCTTGGTAGTAGCCATCAAACTCTGTGATTTTATGGTTGGTGCCATACTGGGCATTGTAGTCTGTAATAATTTGGGTTAAAGCTTCTTTCTTTTTGTTAGGTTCTATTTGGTTGTCGGCCTTTTCTTGCTCTAAATCTTCTTGTAGCTGTTCTACATCTTTATTGCCTTCGGCAGGTGGCGAAAACACACAAGCAATGTTTAAAGGTTTGAACTCTTCATTCACTTGAGCAAATTCCCGTTGGTTTTGTTTGAAAAGGTGGTAATATTCAATGGCATCTGAAATGGAAGATGTTGCCAAAACAGCGTTGAATCTCCTGTTGTGGGTTGCTTTGTCGTGCTTTTTAAGAATGGCATCTATCACCGCCATTTTATGGCTTAAGCTATTGAAGTCGGGTTTGCCTTCTGCGGTAAAATAGTCGATATGGAAACGCAGAACGTTTTTATCTTCTATGGCATTGGTAATGGTGTAAGAATGTAATTCTTGTTTAAAAACATCATTTGTTGTCTTATAGGAAGCTTGTTGACCTTCTATGGTCTTGTAAGTAGCGTTTTCTTCGAAAATGGGTGTTCCCGTAAAGCCAAACAATTGTGCTTTGGGAAAGAACTCTTTTATAGCATCGTGATTATCCCCAAATTGAGAACGGTGGCATTCATCAAAAATAAACACAACCCTTTTATCCCTTAAAGGTGCTAACCTATCGTAATATGTTTCTTTGTTGTCTTCCCTTTGCTTTACATTCCGTTTGCTATTCTGATTGAGTGCTAAACCTAATTTTTGAATGGTGGTTACAATCACCTTATCGGCATAGTCGGTAGAAAGCATTCTATTAACCAAAGTGCCTGTATTGGTGTTTTCTTCAACACTGCCTTCTTGAAACTTGTTGAATTCCTGACGGGTTTGTCGGTCAAGGTCTTTACGGTCAACCACAAATAAACATTTTTCAATATCAGGATTGTCTTTTAAAAGGGTAGAGGCTTTGAAAGATGTCAATGTTTTTCCGCTTCCTGTAGTATGCCAAATATATCCGTTACCTCTGTTTTGGTGAATGCAATCCACAATGGCTTTTACTGCATAAATTTGATACGGTCGCATTACGAGTATTTTTTGCTCGCTTGCCACCAAAACCATATAGCGACTTATCATTTGTCCCAAAGTGCATTTGGTCAAAAACTTATCGGCAAAGTCGTATAGGTGATTGATTTTTTTGTTGTCTTCGCTGGCTAGTGTGTAAACAGGTAAAAACTGCTCGTCTGCATTAAAAGCAAAGTGCTCGTTATTGTTATTGGCAAAATAGAAGGTCTTGCTTTTGTTGCTCACAATGAACAACTGCATAAAGCACATTAGCGAATTGGTATAACCATTTCCTGCATCATTTTTATAGTCCACAATCTGCTGCATTGCCTTGTTAGGACTTACTTCCAGCGTTTTTAATTCTATTTGAACCACAGGAACACCATTGATAAGGATAATGACATCATATCTATGGTTGCTATTTTTGGTATTGATGCGAAGTTGGTTAATGACTTCAAAGTCATTTTTACACCAATCTTTTATGTTTACAAGGGTATAGTGTAAAGGTGTGCCGTCCTCACGAGTAAAAGTGTTCGTTTTTCGTAGATAGTTAGCAGAAACAAACACATCAGGATTGACAATTTCTTCTCTTAATTTCTCGAATTCAGAATCGGTTAGGCTAACCCTGTTGAGTTTCTCGAATTTTTCTCGGAAGTTTTGTTCTAGAGCGTTTAAGTCTCTGATGTCAGGACGATACGTGTATTTTAAATCTTGTAGCTTACCTACAAGTCCATATTCTATATCTGCTTCTTTAACTATGTCCATTCAATCTTCCTTTATTAATGCTTTTACTTCCACCTTTAAGATTTTTGAAATCTCAAATAGTGTTTCCAAACTTGGTTGTCTTCTGTTTTGAACGTAAGAATTCACCATATTGTAGCTCTTTCCTAACTGCTCTGCCAACCAGATTTGTTTAATTCCTTTCTCTTCTAAAACCTCTTTTATTCGGTTCATTTTTGAACTTTTTCATTCGGGTTACTAAAGTACAGAACATTTTTAATTATCTCACATTATGAGTATAAAAATAATTATTCTGTTTAGGTGAGCGTGGGGCAAAGGCAAGCTCTTTTGGTTTTTCAGCATTGGGTTTGAGTGTCGGCAAAAAACCAAATGTGCTTGACTGAGCGCTGGCTTTTTTCAGTATGCCGCACAACGGTTTAGAGCATGAAAAGTTGCGGGTTTGAAAACGCAATTTTCCGTTGTTTAAAAGTATGTTTTTTATTTGTTTTAAATATCATATTTGTTCGAATTTAGCAATTTTTTATGCGCATTGTTG
>JAQVDG010000081.1 GCA_028698395.1 Weeksellaceae bacterium | reverse complement strand
GTGGACTGAATATTATATTTTTTACTCAAAACCTGAGTAATCAATTCTTTTGTTGTTGTTTTTCCATTGCTTCCGGTTAAAGAAATAACCGGTGTATTTAATTGTTTTCGATGGTAATGTGCTAATTCTTGAAGCGTTGAAAGTGTATCCTGAACAAAGAAAATTCCTTTCTCTTTATTTTCAAACTCTTTTTCATCAACAACAGCATACGAAGCACCCGATTCTATTGCTTTTTCAGCAAATTGATTGCCGTTAAAATTTTGTCCTTTCAGAGCAAAAAACATACTTTTTGGAGAAATATTTCGTGTATCGGTTGTGACAGAAGCACAGTTCACAAACAGCGAATAAAGTTCTTCGATATTCATAGTGTAAAAATACTAAAAAATCCCAATCCGGAGTCCGGATTGGGATTGATTTATAATCACTTTTTTATTATCTACGGTTTCCGCCTTTTTTAGTTCGTTTTGATTCAAAAGAACCTTCGTAATCCTGAGCTACACGGAATCCAATCCAGCTTGCAGCTTCTGCTTGATGCAAGAATCTTCTTTGTCCCGGATCTAACCAATAGATAGGGTCTCTCCAAGAACCTCCTTTTACAACACGTGTTTCATCTGTAATTTGAGAAGTTCTGTCTTCATCTTCTTTTTCAAGTACAATACTTCCATTTTTGTCAACATAGAATTTTCGGTTTGGAGCGTTGTACATTTTATTGGTTGAAGCTCCTGATTCTTCTTCAATTGAGTCAGCAAAACTTGGATTTAACTGAGATTGTTCATCACCATCACGGTAATTACTGTTATCGTACTCAATCCGTTTTTTGTATTGTCCTGGTAATGCTTTATAAACTAATTTTCCATTGTTTATTGTATCAAATTCAACGTCATCTTCACCGTATTTTTGGTTTTCACCATTTTCATTGTCAATAATTGTTTTGAAAACATTTCCTCTGAAGTAATTGAAGTCATTTCCTTCTTCATCAATAATTGGGCGATAAATATCTGCAACCCACTCTGCTACGTTTCCATCCATTCCGAAAACTCCAAAAGCATTGGATTGGTATTTTCTTACATCGTTTGTAATGGCAGAACCGTCATTGCCGAAACCACCCGGTCCCGAATAGTCTCCTCGACCTACTTTAAAGTTTGCCATATATTGACCGCGAGCTCTTCCTTTTTTGCCTCTTAATTCATTTTGAACTACCGGCTTACCTTGATAAGCATTATATTCACGATCTCCCGGCAAAGCCAAAGCTGCATATTCCCACTCAGCTTCTGTTGGCAAACGGAAAGGTGCAACATCATTAGTAGAAGTAGCACGGTTTGCTTTCAAAATTCTTGAATTGGTTGATTTAATATATGTTTGTTTGGCTAATCTTACGGTATCAATTGCTTCTTCTACTCCACTTTCACTGTTTTTGTAGGTTTCTAAGTTAAAATGTTTCTCACCGTAATTAAATTCTTCGTTAGAATAATAATCTTTACTCAGAATTCCTTTATCCATTAATGCTTTTTCATTAGCTCTATCAGTTAACCAATCACAATAATTATTGGCTTGTAACCAAGTTATCCCCACTACTGGATAATAACTGAATTCCTGAGAAAACAAATAAATATCGTTATCAAAGTCATTTTTTGATAATTTATTACTAAACACTTCGGTATCTGGAAGCGATCCTTCATAAATATACTTAAATGCCGGTTCATCCGGTGGATAAACGACTTTTAGCCAGGTCAAATATTCCCGGTACTCGTAGTTGGTAATTTCAGTTTCTCCAATAAAAAACGATTTTACCTGCATACGTCTTGGTGAATTATTCCAATCGTGCATAACATCATCTTTTACTAATCCCATTGTAAAAGTACCACCTTCAATGTAAACCATTCCGGGCCAACCTTTAACTTTTGGTTTTTTCTTCCCATTGAAAAACCAACCTTTTTGGTCATTGGGTTTCCAACCGGAGACACTTGTTTGCTTACCTTTAGTACCTCCTCCTTTTTTGGTTCCACTGCTACGACCTGTACAACCAATAATTAAAATACTGACCGCAAATAAAAGAATTGCTCTAATTCTACCTTTATTCATATTATTATAATATGTTTGTTTTCATTAAATCGAATGCAAAGAAAATGAATTCCTTTGAATTCTCAAAGTTAAGTCTGCCTTACTTTAACGAAATGCCATAATTTTTATTGTAAGAAAGAATATATTTGTCAAAAAAACGTTAGACTTAAATGAGAAAATCTTTGTTGTTTTTGTGTTTCCTGTGCTTTATCTATACTAATTCTCAGACTGTTATGATTGACTGGCAGGGAGTTAAAGAGCTTTCTTACGGAGAAGATTCAAAAAAAACACTTCCTTTTTTTACTAATGAAGGTTATAATGTAATTTATGACAATCCTTTTTTTACTTATAATGAAGAAACGGACGGAATGTATTCTATACATATAGTAAATATACAATATATACCTCTTCCTGCTTCTGAAAGACAATATATAAATGATAAAGAAATTCCTTCTGAATTAAATTATTTAGCAAAAGTTAATCAAGGTGGAAACCGCTTTTTTGTTTCGATAGGAATGACTCCCTTCGTCAAGCAAAACAATCAAATCCTGAAAGTAAGTTCTTTTGAGATTGTAAAAACTCAATTTACTCCAAATGCAATTGAAGAAACCGGCACTTATGACCCTGCTACTCAAAGTGTTTTGAGAAGCGGGAATTGGTATAAAATCCGAGTAAAAAAATCAGGGATATTCAAATTAGATAAATCTTTTTTTCAACAACATAATATTCCGACTAATTTCGACCCAAGAACACTTAAAATTTACGGAAATGGTGGGAAAATGCTAAATGAAAATCCAGGCGATTTCCGTTATGGTGCTTTACAAGAAAACGCTATTCAATTTAATGGAGAAGAAGATGGAAGTTTTGACAATGGTGATTATATTATTTTTTATGCCCAAGGTCCACACGATTGGTTCCGATTAAATACTTCTACTTTAGCAAATTTAACACACCGACAACATCAGTTTAGTGATTATGCGTACTATTTTATTACATTTGGCGGAAGCCAGGGAAAACGTATACAAGATACTGAAATACAAGGAAATCCATCTGAAATTTTCAATACTTATGATGAATATCAATCGTATGAAAATGATTCCATTAGTATGAATCAATCCGGGCGGCAATGGGTTGGTGAAGCTCTTCATGTTACAAACTCACAATCATTTACTCTTCATGGAAACAATACAGTCGCCGGTGATTTTTATGCTAAATACCGTTTAGTCGGGAAAGGAGCTAATGGCGTTCCTTATACCGTAAATGTCAACGGAGTAAATCTACTTGGTGGAACTTTTGGTCCCGGCTCTTTTTCCGTTAAAGCCGGTAGTAGTTTAATTGATATGAGTGGAAATTCTTTTACCTTTAATATTTCCATTAACAACAGTTCTAATCCAGGTTCTTTCGTTTTTCTTGATTATCTGGAAGTGGTTTATTCAGCTAATCTCAGCTTCAACGGCTCACAAATGCAATTTCGGAAGTTACAAAATTTAAACGATGGAAACCTTTATGGATTTTCACTTTCCGGAGCTCCAAAAGTGTGGAATATTTCAGATATCACAACTGCCTCAAACGTAATTGCCGATAATGGAATTTACAAATACCAATCTACCAGTCCATATTTTAAAAATGAATTCATCGCTTTTACTGAATCCTCTGCTTATACCGAAATCGAATACGTTGGAAAAATAGAAAATCAGAATTTAAGAGCTTTAAAAAACATTGATTATGCCATTGTTTGCCATCCTATTTTTCTAAGTGAAGCGGTTCGTTTAGCTAATTTCCACATTCAAGACAAAGGAGTCAATGTAGCTGTTGTAACAACTGAACAAGTTTACAATGAGTTTTCATCAGGTGCACAAGATATATCCGGAATCCGGGATTTCTTCAAACATTTAAGAGACTCTGGAAGTCCGCTTCGATATGCTTTATTATTCGGTGGTGCTTCTTATGATTATCGAGATAAAACTCAAAATAATTCCAATTTTGTTCCGGCATTCATCAGTTTTGATTCTTCAGATTTGAATTACTCATTTGTTACCGATGATTATTTCACTATGTTGGACGATTCCGACATCATACTAAAAGATAACAACAAAAGTGCTCCAACCGAATACAATCGACATAATTCTTCTCAAATGGATCTTGCGGTAGGAAGATTTCCCGCTCATTCTATGAACGAAGCTAAAATCATGGTCAACAAAACTTTAGCTTATCACGAAAAACTACCCGGCCAAGGAACATCTTTTGGAGATTGGAGAACTCGTTTTTTATTGGTTGTTGATGACGACAAAGGAGGAGCCGGGCCGTTTCATAAAACTGTTGAAAATTCTTCAGCACAATTCATTTCCAACACTATCGATTATGCTACTTTACGAAAAGGTTATCTCGATTCCTTTCCTATGCAAAATACTTCTGCCGGACCTCGCTACCCACAGGTTAATCAACTAATATCCAATGCTTTCAACTTAGGAAGTGCTTTAATCGTTTATTTTGGACACGGAGGAATCCGAAGTTGGTCCCAAACCCGTGTCATCACTTACGAAGAAATCAATAATTTCTCAAATTTCTCCGGATTGTATTCCCGTTTACCTATCGTACTCACCATTACTTGTGAATTTACCGTTTGGGATTTACCTTATTTACCCTCTGCCGGAGTTTATATGTACAAAGCTCCTTTTGGAGGAACTGCCGCCATGGTAACCACCAGCCGACCGGTTTATGTAGATTATGGAGAAAAATTTAATAAAGTCATTGTAGAGCATGTTTTAACTCCTCAAGGAAATGAATTCCAAAGTTTAGGAGAAGCGCTAACCAATGCTAAATTGGAATACCCGGGAGGAAGCACCAATCACATTCATGTCAACTTAATGGGCGACCCTATGATGAGCGTAACACGTCCCCATAGGAATGTACGGATTACTAAAATCAATGGGGAAGATGCTGATTCTTTTGATGGGATTTTCCGAGCTTTAGATTTTGTGGAAATCGAAGGAGAGGTTTTAGATGAAAATGGTACTATGCGCGATAATTCCTTCAACGGAAAAGCTACTGCCACTTTATTTGACAAACCTATCAATAAATCTACTCTAAATAATCAAAGAAGCGGGGATTTAGGAGTAATGGAATACAAAGAGCAAGTCAATGCTATTTTTAAAGGTGGAACAAACGTTGAGTATGGAAAATTCAAATTCCAGTTTTACATTCCAAAAGATATTAATTACGAAGTTGGTGAAGGAAAACTTACTATTTATGTCCATAATAATGTCGTTGATGGAGCATCTGCCTATAAAGTTAAGGTTGGTGACCAAAATCCGGATGGATTAAATGATGACAATGGGCCTACTATTGGATTATATATGAATAATCTAAACTTTGTTGACGGAGGAATTACCAACAAAAACCCTTATTTACTTGCTTGTTTGGTTGACGATACCGGAATCAACACCAGTGGTGTTGCAATTGGGCATGATATAACCGGAGTTTTAGATAATAATATAGAAGAAACTTATATTTTTAATGAATATTACGAAGGAGGTGATAACAACCCTTGTACTAATCCTGAATTTGAAGACTATCAGAAGGGTCAGGTAATGTATCGTTTAAGTAATTTAGACTTAGGTGAGCACCAAATTCGATTTAAAGCTTGGGATATAAACAATAATTCTTCCGAACAAACGTTAGATTTTGTTGTAATGGAAGAAGGTTCAAATTATTTGTACATCGACAAATTATTAAACTGGCCCAATCCTTTTACCAACCAAACTTACTTTCAATTTGAACACAATTGTGATTCTGAATTAGAAGTAATGGTACAAGTTTTTACAGTTTCAGGAAAATTAGTAAAAACAATTCGTCAAGTCATCTCAGCAGAACCTTGGAGAGAAGGTTTCAGAACCGGAAGATTTGCAATTCCTTGGGATGGATTAGATGATTTTGGCGATAAAATCGGAAAAGGTGTGTACCTTTACCGACTTTCTGCAAGAGGAGTAAATCCTGAAGAATGCAAAGGATCTGCCACTGCTGTAGAAAAATTAGTGATTTTGAAATAATAATTAATTAAATATTAGATGATTAAGAAGAAATTTTTAATAGGTTGTTTACTTTGTGCATTTACTACAATTGAGGCACAGGTCAATAACCCGGTACTAACAGGAGCACCATTTTTACGAGTTTCACCGGATGCACGAGCAGGAGCCTTAGGAGATATGGGAGTTGCAACTTCAGCAGATGCTTTTTCACAATACTGGAATCCCGCAAAATACAATTTCAGTAAAAGCCATTCCGGCGTGGCAGTTTCTTACACACCTTATATGAGTAGCATTACCGATGATGTGTTTTTATTGAATGCAACTTTTTATACTTTTTTAGGAGATGATGAAAGAAGTACTTTATCGGCAAGTTTATACTATTTTAATATTGGAGAAATTGAATTAACTGAATTAGTCGGAACACAAATTGTGCAAAACGGATTAGCAAAACCCAATGAATTTGCTTTTGACATAAGCTATGGTTTGAAATTATCCGACTTATACAGTATGGCGGTTACCGGACGCTACATCCGTTCGGATTTATTTAATAATATTGACGATGGAGGTGTACAACCGGCTAATTCTTTTGCCGTAGATGTTTCCGGATTTTTCCAAACTCCTTTCCATTCCAGTTTTGCTGATTTTGAAGGACGAATAAGAGCCGGATTTAACATTAGCAATATCGGACCAAAATTAGATTATTCTAATTCAGACGATAATGCGGCTTATTTACCTACCAATTTACGTTTGGGAGCCGGCTATGAAATGCGTTTTGATGATTACAACAACTTAGCCGTAACGCTGGAAACCAGTAAATTATTAGTTCCCACTCCTCATTATGAATTAGATGAAAACGGAGAGATAGTAAACGGTTCAAAATACATTCCGAACAAAGGAGTCGTAGAAGGAATGTTCAGTTCATTCGGTGATGCTCCGGGTGGATTTTCGGAAGAATTAAAAGAATTCACTTGGTCATTGGGATTAGAATATTCTTACAATGATGTTCTATTTGTACGAACCGGATATTTCCATGAAAGCCCTTACAAAGGAGATCGTCAGCATCTTACCTTAGGAGCCGGACTGAAATATAATGCTTTTGGACTGGATTTTTCTTATTTAATTCCGGTTTCTAAAACTAATAACGCCTTAGAAAATACTTTACGATTTGCTCTTACTTGGGAATTTGGAGGAGAAACGAGTAATAATTGGGATTATTAATCCTTTTAATCTTATACAAAAACCGATTTAATTCTTGTTAAATCGGTTTTTTTTATAATATTTTCTTACATTTCACTTTTAAAAATTGAAAACAATGAAAAAAAGTGGAATTCCATCGGTAGATTTAGCTGATTTTTTATCTGCCGATACAGAAAGAAAACAAAAATTTGTCAATGAAATAGGAAAAGCTTACGAAGAAATTGGCTTCGTTGCTTTAAAAAATCATTTCTTATCATCTGAATTAGTTGAAAATCTTTATGCCAATGTAAAGTCTTTTTTTTCTTTGCCAACCGAAACCAAAGAAAAATATATCGTTCCGGGAATCGGCGGTCAAAGAGGTTATACATCATTTGGTAAGGAACATGCAAAAGGACGTACCGAAGGAGATTTAAAAGAATTTTGGCATTTTGGTCAATATGTAGAAGAAAATCAAAAAGATAAATATAATTATCCTGAAAATATTGAAGTTACAGAAATCCCGGAATTTAATAAAGTTGGAAAAGAAACCTACCAACAATTGGAAAAAACCGGCGTATATGTGCTACGCGCTTTGGCTCTGTATTTAGGATTGGATGAATTTTATTTTGATGATAAAGTTATAAACGGAAATTCCATTTTACGTCCGATTCATTATCCACCTATTCAAAATGAGCCCAAAGGAGCTGTTCGTGCCGGAGCACATGGTGATATTAATTTAATCAC
>JAQVDG010000080.1 GCA_028698395.1 Weeksellaceae bacterium | reverse complement strand
ACCGCACATGGTGTCTGAGAATGAAACTTATTCCGAAATTATTAAACGTTATTCGCTTCGGCATTATGTAAAACCCGGAATCACCGGTTTGGCACAAGTTCGGGGCTACAGAGGTGCTGTTGATTCCGATAAAGACATGGAAAAGCGGATTCGAACCGATATTTATTATGTCCGAAATTGGTCATTTTTACTGGATATATACATCATTTACAAAACAGTCAAACTGATGATCGTAGGCGACGAAAATGCAATTTGATAAATTAATGTTTAATTTGTCGTGCAATAATGATGTTATTCAAACACAGACTATAAGCAAAGCTCATAAAAATCAGCCAGGAAATAAGAAAGGAAGTAAATTTTTCTACTCCGAATTGTAGGAATTCATTGTTTGAAAATATTTGCATCACCAAAACAACAAAAGCGTAACAGATGGTAATGACAATAAAACTGATGCGTAAGTAAGTCAATCGAAAAAGAAAGGAATAAAAATAAAACAATAAAAGAGCGGCCAAATAACCTCCGAAAGTAACCAAAGCAATTCCTTTGAAATTAAAATCATTTTCTCCGATGTACATTTCGGGCATAAACTCGTCCAAAAGATAAAGTGAGATTCCCAATCCGGCAAAGACTGTATAGCTTTGAAGAATAGAAATAAAAATACCTAATGCCTTGTATTTCACTTTGAATTTATCGTGATTGGGTAAACTTACAGCTAAAGAAAGAATCATCGGTAAAAAAACCAATGCTTTTCCGGTTGAGGGAAGGATAATTACTGCAATAATTACTAAAAGCGGACTGAGTAAGGTTTTGAACATCTTCTAAAAGTTAAATTTTCTACAAATTACGAAGTAAAATGGAAATACTCACATCTTCTTTTACCTTAATGGCTCCTCCTAATTTTTGGGGCGGTTTCAGGTCAAAATCACTGAATTTCAGGTCAACACCTCCTTTTAAACCTCCTTTTTCAGGATTTAGTTTTAAGTTGGAATAGGTTTTCTTTTTTCCGGCAAGATTCAGTTCTAAATTATACTGAAAAGTGTTTCCGGTTTTTTTAACATCAGACAAAGTAATATATACCCAAGGATATTCTTTTTCTTTTAAAGTTTTTCTGAAATCACGGGTCAGTAAAAAATTACCACATCCAAATTCTTTGACCGGAAGTTTGTAGGATAAACCCTTCTTCTGATTCAAAAAAAGCGTGTCTTTAGTCGATAAATTATAATCACAGTCAAAATTCCCGATTGAAGTTGAACCCTTTACACTAAATGTTTTGGTGTTGATGAGTACAAATTCGTTTATATTCGGTGTAAAACCGGAAAATAAAAGAGATACAAGGATTAAATAACTAAAGACACGCATGAAAAAATTATTCTTAAAAAGCGATTACAGCTTCTGCAACGAATCCGCTGAATTTACCATCATGTAAGATACTGTTTTCATTGTATCCGTCATATTTTTGGTTAACATATTCTAATTTAACAACTACATTTTTTGTCATAAAGTAACCGGCACCTAAGTTGAATCGGGTTACATCAATGTCGTCTCCGTTTGCCATTTCTCCGTTAACATTATTGAATCGACCCGCAACATAGAAATTTTCATCCGCTCCAAAACGATAAACCAATTCTGCTCCTGTTTGTAAGAAACTTCTTTTGTCAGTTTCTGCATTAGATTTTCCGGATACAGTTTCAACTAAACCAAAGAATTCCAATCCTTTATATTTCACAAACGGGTTAATCATAAAAGCAGTTAATTTATTTGTAAATCCGGGTACAACCAATCCGGAAGAAAAATTAGCAGAGGAAGAAGCAGCGGTGTTTTCCATCACAAAGTAATAACGAGAACCGGCTCTGTCTCCTCCGTACAAATAAGTTCTTGCAGAATGAGCTGTGTGATACATGGATCCGGTCAACCGAACTCTTAGGTTTTCGTTGATTTGTTTGTCATAACCTAATTTCAATAAAGTTGACGGACTGGTAGTTCCTTCAGAAGCAGTTTGATTTAATTTTCCGTTAGTGATTCCTACCATTCCCATCCATCCGTTATGTCGGTAATAAACTTCTGCACCTACTTCTGTGGTGAAAGCATCCATGATGTAATTTCCTACGAAAGGATTATAAATTGCCAAAGCATTATCTGATCTTCTGAAATGCGCATCTCCATAGTTATTTTCCATGTGACCGAATTTCAAACTAACCTTATCCATAATGTTTTTAAGGAAGTCTTTTTTGATAAAATCCAATTTATCAATTGTGATGTATCCACCTTTTACATACGGTTCCGGGTGGTGACGGGAAGACAGATAAGTTCTTAAATGAAGATTAACTCCGTCGTACAATTTTACATCTAAATCCAAGTTAGCCGTTGCTAAGTTAAAGTTATTTCCGATGGCGTAAAGTTGGTTGGCATTTCCTCCTGAACCATTATCTACAAAAGCAGCGTCATTGTCATGAGTTAAAGCCTGAAACTGCAATGCAAACGCAGCACCTAATTTTACATGAACATCATTTGAAGTGCTAGCTGTATCTTTTGGCGCTTCAAACGTATTGATTCCGTTTTTGTCATAGGTTCTGAAATTTTGAAGTTCCTGAGCCTGTCCGGTGAGCGCAACTCCTACGAGAGTTACAATACTTAATACGATTTTTTTCATTTTTATAATTTATAACGTTAGTATCTGATTTATTTGAATTTTACATTGAATGTCATTTTTACGTCATTCCCTGTTTTGATGGTGCCCATTACAGCGGTAGGAGGCGTAATATTGTAATCGGATAATTTAAAACTGTACGTTCCTTTCAGCCCAAAACTTCCTCCTGAATAAGTTTCTTGTGCTTTGATATTGACGTTTTTTGTAACGCCTGCAATATTGAAAGTTCCGTTTAACGTCCATGTATCACCTGATTTTGTAGCACTTTTCAGCGTAAAAACTACATTTTTATTTTTACTTGTTTTAAGTGCTTCATACGCTTTTTTGTCCATCGCATTTTTACCACTTTTGATGCTTTCTGCCGGCATAGTAATGCTTAGTTCACTAATTGCAGTAAGTTTCCCACCTTGTTCCGTAGCAGTCATAGTACCCGTTGCGGTAGAAGACGGCATATCCCAATCATGAAGCGTAGAGGTTCCTGAAATTTTCAGTTCCGGTTTGGCTTGTAACTGATAGGTTTTCTGAGCCATTGAAAATTGTGCAAATAATAAGAATACCATTGCAACAAATGCTTTTTTTACAATTAACTTTTTCATAATCATTTCCTTTTTAAATTTCTAATACAAAGTTTCCTTAAATAATCATGAAAATTTTATGACCCGAATCAACTAAATTGTCAGGAAATTGTTTTAAATTAATAAACTGCTGAAAATGAGTGTAAAACTGATAAGTATCATGCAAATCAGAGCTGAAAATCGGCTTTTTAAGAAATGATTTTTATTAGGTTTTTGAGAGGGAAATAGAAAGTATTTTGGTAGAGGTAAATTTGAAGAAAAAGGATTGCATTTGTTTAGTTTTATTCTTCAAAAATTACATTTTTATAATTTTCCCGCTTGTCTTTTATTGTTAAAATTAGCATCGTTTTGTTCGGGATTTTGGTAAGACGAATAATTTCTTCATTTGGATAAGGTCTGTATTTGACTAAATTTTCATCTATCCAATAATTTGAAAAATCCTTCTCAAACCGTGGTGGTTTGAAATACAATTTTAAGATAAAATTATACCGGAGTGTTTAAATCAAAACTTTCTAAATACTGAGCAACTCGTTGTACAAACATTCCTCCTAAGGCACCGTCAACCACTCTGTGGTCATAAGCGTGGGATAAGTACATTTTGTGACGAATAGCAATCACATCACCTTGTGGTGTTTCCACAACAGCCGGTTTTTTGATGATGGCACCTACTGCCAAAATAGCAACTTGAGGCTGTGGGATAATTGGTGTTCCCAATGTGTTCCCAAAACTCCCAATATTTGTAATGGTATAAGTTCCTCCTTGAATTTCAGCCGGTTTCAGTTTATTTTGACGTGCCCGGTTTGCCAAATCATTTACTTGTGCAGCTAATCCGCTCAAACTATATTGGTCAGCATTTTTAATTACTGGAACAATCAGATTTCCACTTGGCAAAGCAGCTGCCATACCAATATTGATGTTTTTCTTTTTGATGATTTGGTCTCCGTTAACTGATATATTAATCATCGGAAAATCCTTAATTGCTTTTACAATGGCTTCAATGAAAATCGGCATAAAAGTGATTTTTTCTCCGTTTTTCTTTTGGAACTCATCTTTGTTTTTGTTTCGCCAGAGAACTATATTGGTTACATCTGCTTCGATGAAAGAAGTAACGTGAGGCGCAATACGCTTGGCATCGACCATATTTTGGGCAATGATTTTGCGCATTCTGTCCATTTCAATGATTTCATCTTCACCCGATATTGATACCGGAATAATTTGTGATTTGCTTTCAGATGGAGTTGTGGAAAAACTTGTCTTTCCTGCTTTTTTGTCTGCTACAAATTTCAATATATCTTCTTTGGTAACTCTTCCTTCTAATCCGGAACCTTGCAACTGGTTCAGTTCAGTAGCTGTAACTCCTTCGGTTTGTGCAATGGATTTTACTAAAGGAGAATAAAATTTTCCGTTTTCAGAACTCAAAGAAGTCAGATTATTTTCTTGTAAAGGTTTTTCCAATTCAGTAATGGCAGCCGTATCTACTTGGATTTTGTTGGGCGTTTCTGCTACAGTTTCTTCTGTTTGAGTAACTTCGCCTTCTACTTCAATAATAGCAATAGCTTGTCCGATTTTGGCTGTTTCTTCTGTTTGAACCAAAAGTTCTTTCACTTTCCCAGAAACGGGAGAGGGAACTTCAGAATCGACTTTGTCAGTTGCAATTTCAACGATGGATTCATCTTCCTCTACGGAATCACCAACATTCTTTAACCAACTGATTACCGTTGCTTCCATAACGCCTTCACCCATTGCAGGCAATATTAATTTATAGTCTGCCATAATATTTAATTTGCGCCACAAAGCTAATTATTTTAAATGAATTCTGGAAAAAGCAACCGACCAAACTTTGGTTTAACCGGTCACTTTAATAAAAAAAGATATAGATGTATGATGAAATTTTATACTTTGAAAATGTTTAGCGATTTTGGCTAAAAAAGCATAAACAAATCATTTATACGAAACTTAAACAGGATTTGTAGTTAATTCACAAGCCAATTCACCTTCTAATTCTTCAAAACGAGCCGTAAAAAACCGTAATTGTTTGGGTTCATAAACAAATTTTAATCCTTTGATAGATTTTTTGTTGTTAAACAGACGAATAACAGCATCAGCTACCACATCCATGTGGCGATAAGTGTAAACTCTTCTTGGAATAGTCAAACGAACGGTTTCTAATTTAGGAACATGATTCTCTCCTGTATTTTTGTTGCGTCCGGCAGAAATAATTCCTCTTTCCATACTTCTCACACCACTTTCTAAGTATAAATTGGCAGCTAAAGCTTGTGCCGGAAATTGATTTTGAGTTAAGTGCGGACAAAAACGACGAGCATCTAAAAATACAGCATGCCCTCCAACGGGTTCAATAATCGGAACGCCGGCATCTTTTAATTTATCGGCTAAATAACGTACTTGTTTGATTCGGTGCTCGATGTATTCAAATTGCATGGATTCTTCTAAACCAATTGCTAAAGCTTCCATATCGCGACCGGTCATTCCTCCGTAGGAAGGCATTCCTTCATAAACTACAACTAATTCTTTGGCTGCCATAAATAGTTCTTCATCATTCATGCATAAAAAACCACCGATATTGACGATTCCGTCTTTTTTACCACTCATGGTACATCCATCTGAATAACTGAACATTTCCCGAACGATTTCTTTGATGGCTTTATTTTGGTAGCCTTCTTCTTGTTCCTTGATGAAATAAGCGTTTTCAACACAACGGGTAGCATCGAAAAACACTTTGATTCCGTGTTTTTGAGTTAGTTCCCGAACGGCTTTCATATTTGCCATGGAAACTGGTTGGCCTCCGGCTAAATTAACAGTAACCGCCAAACAAACGTATGCAATGTTTTCGGCTCCTTTTTCGTCAATTAAACGTTCTAATTTTCCTAAATCAATATTTCCTTTGAAAGGGATATTCAATGTAGCGTCGTGTGCCTCATCCCGAATAATGTCAACAAAAACGCCTCCGTTTCTTTCCTGATGATAACGAGTAGTGGTAAAATACATATTTCCCGGAACATATTGTCCGTCTTGTATGGCAATTTGCGATAAAATATTTTCAGCTCCACGACCTTGATGGGTTGGAACTAAATGCTTAAATCCAAAGCAATCACGCACGACTTCTTCTAAATGGAAAAAGTTTTTACTTCCTGCATAGGCTTCATCGCCCATCATCATTCCTGCCCACTGGCGGTCGCTCATGGCATTAGTTCCGCTATCGGTCAGTAAATCAATGTACACATCTTCTGATGGAATTAAAAAAGTATTGTAACCCACTTCTTTGATTATTCTTTCTCTTTCTTCTCGGGAAACCATTTTTACAGGTTCTACTGCTTTAATGCGGAAAGGTTCCGCCGGATATTTATGTAAGTCCATAATGTTATTGTGTTTAATATTTATCTGTGAATTTAATTTCGGATGAATGAAAGTTGGAACTTTTGGTTTCCGTGGTTTTTATTTCTAAAAATGAATAAATAAAAGCTCGAACCGCCGGATAAATGACCATGAAGAACCCAACGATTAAACTTGCTCCTGAAAGTGCAAAAACGATAAAATAAGGTTGTAAAGTTTGAATCATACTTCCATAAGTGGATTGAACTTCTTGTAATTGCCAAAATCCTTTGACAAATCCGGCGGAAATAAGACTTAAAAAGAAAATTGGTAAGCTGATTTGTATCGTTATATAACCTCGTGAGATTAGTTTTTTATAAGTTTCTAATTTTTGATTTTCAACCAATTGATCAAAAACGAATGAAAGCAATAACATACTATTGATTCCGATGGTTGCGCCCATGGTATGCCCCACGATGACGTGAGTGCCGTGCATATAAATATTCAAAGCCGGAATTGACATGGCAATAGCCAATCCTAAAGTGATGAATACCCAAACGTCGGCTGCCATAATGAATTTGTAACTTAAAATATGTAGATGTTTTTTTGCCGTACTCAGTGCAGATTTCCATAAATAAATGATTCGGGCAAATAGAATTAATTCCGTCATACTTACGGCATACGCAATGTGTTTTACGTAAGCATGAGTCGGTAAAGTATAAATATGATGCCCCCAGTTGAACATTCCGTTGAATAATCCCAAATAGAAAATCCAAAAAGCCAAAGCAGAATGACTGTATTTTGAATCGCCCGAAATCTTGTCCATTACATAAAAAGAAGTTCCATAAATCAGCATATTCCATGCACCGACTAATGAACCATAGGATTTCCATTGAATGGTCATGTCATGAACGATTTCATTTCGAAACCAAGGTAGCCACCATAAATTGGATTCAATGTAGGTAAACAAAAAGAAAACGACCCCAACTAACCACATCCAAACATAAACCGGCTGATTTCTGTAGCTTCGAATAGAAGAAAAAATGGTAATGAGAAATAAAATCCATCCTAAAGCAATTGGAATTGAGAAAATTGGATGAAATTCCCAATATTCTCTTCCTCCGAAAATTCCAAAAAAATAAGAAATCAAAATGGCAGTAAAACTCAGAGTAAACAGCCAGAATTGGATTGTAACTAAAATTGGAAAACGCAGCTCTTTTTTAGAGTGTTCTTGAACATAAGCCAAAACAGCTCCCATTGCTGCGGTCAATATCCAAAAAACAACTGAAGAAACATGAAGTGGACGGATTTTCTCAAACGATAAAAAACTTTTTGAAAATCTGGGGGAAACATATTCCAAAGCACCCAACAGCCCAAAAGTAAGCCCACTTGCCAAAAGACAAAGTGCCAAAATAAAGAAAGAAAGAATCGTTTTATTGCGAGACTGTACCATCTAAATGTAATTTAAAAGTT
>JAQVDG010000079.1 GCA_028698395.1 Weeksellaceae bacterium | reverse complement strand
TTCCGTACAAATCCGTTATATGGAAAAAAATGAACCACCTATCCGAATCCTTTCACCGGGTAGAGTTTATAGAAATGAAGCCATATCGGCACGTTCACACATGATGTTTCACCAGATTGAAGGTTTATACATCGATAAAAACGTTTCTTTTGCTGATTTAAAACAAACTTTAAGCTATTTTACCGAAGCTCTTTTTGGAAAATCCAAAATCCGTCTGCGCCCTTCTTATTTTCCGTTTACTGAACCCAGTGCTGAAGTAGATGTCTATTGGGGATTAGAAACCGAAACCGATTACCGGATTACCAAAGGAACCGGTTGGTTGGAAATTATGGGATGCGGAATGGTTGATCCGAATGTACTGAAAAATGTTAATATTGACCCGGAAAGATACAGTGGTTATGCATTTGGAATGGGAATTGAGCGAATCGCTCTTTTACTGTATCAAATCGGAGATATTCGTATGTACACTGAAAATGACATTCGGTTTTTAGAACAATTCAAATCGGATTTTATTTAAAATTCTATCGTTTTCTTTGCCTAACAACACTTTAAAAGATTCTATATTACTGTTTTTCTAAGTTAAACAGTAAAATCTGTTGTTAATTTTGGTGGAATTTTACACCAATCATTTATACTTAAAAAGTCATAAAACAAAAAAGCACTTCAAAATTGAAGTACTTTTTAAAAGTGGTGCCTCCAGGAATCGAACCAGGGACACAAGGATTTTCAGTCCTTTGCTCTACCAACTGAGCTAAGGCACCGACTCATTTGGGACTGCAAATATATAACTTTTTTGGAACTGCAAAAATTTTTTTCAATCTGCGTGAAAAATTATTCTTTTTTCACTTTTAAAACTGTTTTAACAAGGAATTCACAGAATGCTTTTTTGCTATTTGCAATCTAATCATCATATTTGCAACTTCAAATTAGAATCATACGCATGAAATTAAAAAGCGTTTTAACCTTCTTAGGGATTTTATCTTTATCGGTTTCTTCAAGTGCACAAAGCACTTCAGTCTCTCCCTACTCTGCTGTAGGAGTAGGAACTTTGTTTTTTGGCGGTAGTATAGAACAATCCGGAATGGGTGGTCTTTCAGCTGTTAACTCCAGCCCTTTTAATGGAAGTGCCAACTTTTATAACCCGGCAGTTAACCGTGATTTAAGAGTTACTTCTTTCGATTTAAGTGCAAGTACAGATATGAAATCTTTAAAAGACCATACTTATTCTCTGAAAAAAAGTACAACTTATATTTCTAATCTTTCATTAGCTTTCCCGATTGGACCAAAAATTAGAGCCGGATTTGGATTTACACCTTATTCCTCTTCCAGTTATGATTTAGGTTTAATAGGACAAAATTCCGATATTACCTATGCAAAACTTTTTAAAGGAAATGGAGGAGTAAATTCCATGCATCTCATGGGGGCTTACACTATTTCACCTGAATTTTCTGCCGGATTGAGAGTCAATTATTTATTTGGAGATTTTAACCGGACACAAACCTTAATACCTCAAGGTCTGGCTTTAAATACCGATTATACATACAAAACAAATATTCACGGATTTCAATTCACTTTAGGAGGGTTGTACACTAAAGCTTTGACCGATAATAAAAGAATTGACGTAGGTTTGACTTACACTTTAGGTTCTGAACTAAATGCAACAACTGAAGATTTAACCACAACTTATTCTTTAGCGGACTTAACTCCGATTAATATCGACACTGTTCAGTATAAAAAAATCTATGGTGATGTAAAACTTCCTCAAAAAATTTCCTTAGCCGCTTCCTATAAAAAAGATTTAAAATGGATGGTTGGTGCTCAATTGGACTGGAGCGACTGGAGTAATTATAAATTAAACGGTGAAAAATCTTCCTTGTACGACACACAAATCCGAACAAGTGTAGGTGGTTATTGGATACCTAATTTTAACAGTTACAAAAGTTATTTTGACCGAATCGTGTACCGGTTTGGAGCTTTTTATGAAAAAACCCCATTGAAAATCAACGATAAATCCATCAATATGTATGGTTTAAGCGTAGGTTTAGGACTTCCGATAGGTAAAGACAGAGATGCTTCCATGTTGAATATTTCTTGTGAGTTCGGAAGTATGGGCAATACCAAAAACTTCGCAGTTAAAGAAGATTTTGCGAATTTAAGAATAGGTTTCACACTCAACGACCTTTGGTTCAGAAAACGTGTAATTGACTAAAATAACATGAATTTTCTCTTTTCCATATACACTTTTTTTTTTCGGAAAAGAATCATTCCTTTTTATTTTGCCGGTTTAGTCATCGCTTGTGCCAAATTAGAGGATGTGGACATGGATTTCAAAAAAATGAATTTCCCCAGCCGCTCTCTAACCAATGCACATGTTGTTTTTAAAGATTCCGGATTCATTAAAATCAATCTATGGTCTCCTTTAATAGAAGAATATGCCATGCAAGATTCTCCTTTTACTCAATTTCCAAAAGGAGTTGAATTAAATTTTTACACCAAAAACTTGGATTCGCCGGGCTATTTACGGGCCGACTGGGCTTATATGAGCGAAATAAAAGATTGGTATGAAGGTCGTGGAAACGTAATCGTTATCAGTGAAAAAGGAGATACGCTGAAAACAGAAAAATTATTTTGGAATAAAAAAGAAAGAAAAGTTTTCTCAAAAGATACTGTTTATATCATTTCTAAATCCGGAGATTCTCTACAAGCCAATAATGGATTAGAAGCCAAAGATGATTTAACAGAATACCGATTATTCAATAACCAAGGAACTAAATTTTATCGAGAACAAGAACTTTAATTTCTGTGAAAACTCAATAATTTACAGAAAATTACACCAATTTTCACTTTTCCTACCTATAATAATGAATTTTATCTCATTCCAATTTTCAAATTAACAGAAATATTGTAATTTCGCCACCTATTAAAAAATTAATAAAATCATAAGATGGCAATTTTAGGACAAATTCGTAAACAAACGGGCTTGTTGATCGTAGTAATCGGTGTAGCGATGCTTGCTTTCGTAGCGGGAGATTTATTTAGTGAAAACTCAGTAGTAAAAAGAGTTTTTACCGGAGACCCTAACGAAGTAGGAAAAATAAACAACGAATCAATTACACTTGCGGAATTTATCACAGCTAAATCCCAAGTTAGATCCAACCCTAATTTTTCGGATGCCCAAATTACAGAGCAAATTTGGAATTCGTTGGTTTCTCAAAAATTAATTCAGTCTCATGCTGAGAAAGCCGGTTTAGAAGTAAGCGATGGCGAACTTTGGAACTATATGGCACAACAATACAGTATGACAAGTGGAGAAGAATTGAAAATTGAAATTGGGAAACTAAAAAGTCAGGCTGAGCAAGGAGTTCCCGGAACTGCCGAAGCTTACCAGAATTTCATCATGAATTTTGAAAATGCACGTCCCAACTTACTTCGTCAGAAATATATGGAAATGGTTAATATGGGAACTTTGGCCACTCACAAAGAAGCAAAAATCCAGCAAGCCGGAAATATCCAAAATGCAACCCTTGATTATGGATTCATTTCGTATGACGATTTAACTGCAAAATACAAAATTGAAGTTACCGATGCTGAAATTGAAGCTTACATAAAGAAATTTCCTAAAGCTTATGAAGTAGAGGCTAGCGTAAATTTAAGCTATGTTTATTTTGTAAATAAAGCTTCAGAAGAAGATGAAAACAACGTAAAAAATAGCTTAAATCAGTTATTAAATGGACATATTTCAATCGATGAAGTTAACAATATTACCGATACTATTCCTTCTTTTGCTAATGTAACAGATGATTCGGCTTATGTAACAAAATATTCGGAAAGACCGTTTAACAGTGAATACATTAGCCGTAAAGAAATTGAACAATTCAAAGTCCAGTTGCCAGAAGATTATTTCAACTTCTTGATGACGGCTTCTGTAGGAGAAATCGGAGGTCCGTTTAAAACCGGAGATGCTTACCAATTAGTCAAAATCTCAGGTTCTAAAGAAATTTCAGACTCTATCAATTCCAGCCATATTTTAATTACGTATGCAGGAACTGATTTGGCTTCAAGAGAAAACATCACCCGTACCCGTGCAGAAGCACAAGTTTTAGCAGACAGCATCAAAAACATGGCAGATGCTTCAAACTTCAAAGCTTTAGTTGCACAATATTCTGAAGATATCGGGTCAAAAGAAAAAGACGGAAATATCGGATGGCAAGCACGTAATACGCAAGGATTAGCTCCGGCTTATTTACAATTCTTAAATGAACACAAAACCGGTGAAATTGGAATTACAGAATCTCAGTTTGGATTCCATATCATTAAAATTGATGGGATTAAAACACAAACCGGGTACCAATTTGCTAACATTGTAAAAGAAGTAAGTGCTTCTCAAAATACTTCTGACAAAAACTTTAACGATGCCCGAAATTTCGCACAAGAAGTACAAGGAAAATCTTTGAATGATTTTGCCAATTTAGCTCAGACAAAAGGATTCAACTACGATACAGCTGAAAATATTACCCGTTATAACAATCGTTCTATTATTGATCCGGGTTCAGGATTTGGAAATGATGCAGATGATGCCATTTTAAAATGGGCTTTCAACAAAAAAACCAAAGTAGGCAGTTCATTTTTATTTACCACTGCTCATGAAGACCAAATCATTGTTTACCTTACTTCAAGAACTCCAAAAGGATTAGCTCCTGCCAGCATGGTTAGAGACCAAATCGAACCTTTATTAGTTCAGGAAAAATTAACTCAAAAAGTGAACGTAGAATTAGGTGAAAATCCAACTATTGATGATTTTGTATCTAAATTCGGAGCACAAAGAGGAAGTTCGTCTTTAACTTTTGGTTCTGCAAATATTGCGGATAGAGGAACAGAACCACTTGTTGCCGGAGCAGCTTTCGGAATGCAAGTAGGGCAAAACTCTAAAGCTATCAAAGGAAAAGAAGGTGTTTATGTTATCAATTTAAAAAACATGGGCAATCCTCCTGCTGTTGAAGATGCAACTTTTTTAATCGACCAATTGAGTCAGCAACAACAACAAAAAATCACACAACAATTACTTCCTTCTATGATTCAATCCGCAAATATCAAGGATACAAGAATGGAAAAATTAGACCGACAACAGTTATAATAAAAATAACAACTTATCAAAAACACCTCACTCGATTGTTTCAAGTGAGGTGTTTTTTTTATGGTAAAATTCTAAGAAGCTATTTAAATTGATTTTAATAAGAAAAGCACCTCATTTCCGAAGTGCTTTGTCTCGTCCTCACCTATTGTTACAATTTTTAGAATCCAAGAATTTTCATAATTTTAACCATTACAAAAACCAATCATGGCATTATTTCAAAATACAATCATTTCAAAATACCTGAAAACTCAAAATTCTGAAATTATTTCTGAAAAGTGGAATTTGTTTACTTCTCATTTTCATGACCCTGCCATTCAAGAAAACATCAAAAAAGCTAAAGAAGAGCAGTATCAAGAAGGCTTTTTCAGAGATTTGTTTGTCAATGTATTGGGCTATACACTCAATCCAACTTCTGATTTTAATCTTACCACTGAATACAAAAATGTGAAAGATGCTAAAAAGGCTGATGGTGCTATTATAATTGATGATAAAGTTCCTGCTGTAATAGAATTAAAAGGTACTGACACCACAGATTTAGGTACAGTGGAAGAACAGGCTTTTGGTTATAAAAACAACCAACCTACTTGTAAATATGTGGTTATTTCAAATTTTGAAAAACTGAGATTCTATATTGATAATGCCATTGAACATATAGAATTTAATCTGTTTAAACTTACAGAAGATGAGTTCAAATTGCTGTATCTCTGTCTTGCTTATGAGAACATTAAAAATGACATTGCTTCTAAAATCAAGAATGAATCAGTCAGCAAAGAAGATGAAATCACAAAACACCTCTATAAAGATTATTCAGTCTTTAAAAGAGAGCTTTTTCAAAATTTGATTGATGAAAATCCGGAGTACAATCAATTAGAACTCTTTAAAAAATCACAGAAACTACTCGATAGACTTTTGTTTCTATTCTTTGGTGAAGATAGAGGTTTGTTGCCACCCAATTCTGTAAGGATGATTTTAGACCAGTGGATTAAACTAAAAGAGCTCGATGAATATGTTCCTCTTTATGACCGATTTAGAAAATACTTTGGCTATCTCAATACAGGATTCAAAGGGAAACAATTCGATGTGTTTGCCTACAATGGTGGTTTGTTTAAACCGGATGAAATACTTGACAATACAAAAATCAATGATGAACTATTATACAAACACACACTAAAACTTTCTGACTATGACTTTGAAAGTGAAGTAGATGTGAATATACTTGGACATATTTTTGAACACTCACTCAATGAAATAGATGAAATCAAAGCGCAAATTGAAGGTGAAGCAATTGATAAAACACAAACAAAACGCAAAAAAGATGGGGTATTCTATACTCCTAAATACATCACCAAATATATAGTAGAAAACACGGTAGGAAAGCTTTGTGAGGAAAAAAAAGCAAAATTAGAAATTAATGAAGAGGAGTATTACACTGATAAAAACAGACAGCTAAAAACCAAACAAATACTTCTAAAAAAACTACAAGATTACAGAACTTGGTTACATCAGATTACTATTATAGACCCTGCTTGTGGTTCCGGTTCTTTTTTAAATGAAGCTTTGAACTTTCTGATAGAAGAACACTCCCATATAGATGAAATGGAAGCCAAACTTACTGACTCTACCATTGCTTTTTCTTACCATTCAGAAAGCATTTTGGAAAACAACCTTTATGGTGTGGACTTAAATGAAGAATCTGTAGAAATAGCCAAACTTTCACTTTGGCTCAGAACTGCCGAACCCAATAGAAAACTCAATAGCTTAAACAATAACCTCAAATGTGGAAATTCGCTTATAGATGACCCTGAAGTAGCAGGAGATTTGGCTTTTAATTGGGAAAAAGAATTTCCAAAGATTTTCAAAGAAAAAAATGCCTATCATTTGGTATTCACTACACACAACAGCCGGACTTCGGAACGAATGAAGAAATTGAATATCGTACCCGGAAAACCCGCTCATCTAAATCTCGAACAGGAAATAAAACTGGCTGAAATTTTCGGGAAAATTATCAAAGACTATAATCTTGAAGTATTGGCTTGGAATGCTTGTAAAGACCATGTTCACCTTATTTTGGTATGTACCGAAGACGAACTGACCGACCAAGTGCGAATCATGAAATCCATCAGTAGCAAGGAATTAAACCGATGGATAAGTTCAGAATCTGTTTCTCCAATGAATCCTGATACTCCTGACATCCCAATGGGTCTTGACCCATTGCACACTATGGCAAGGCATCAAGATGCCTTGGGAGGAGATGCCTTGGGTAGAAATCAAAATCACGATTCCTATCATCCCGATGAACACAATAATCACTTATGGTCACAAAAATTTTATTCGGTTGACACTAAAAGTTGGAAATGGATTAGTGAAGAAGAAAGTGGATTTCCGTACAAGGCTACTCATCTTTCAAATGCTTTGATATATATTGAAAACAACAGACACAAACATCAATTACCACAAAGTAAGAAGTTGGAAGAAGTAATTGCTTCGTTTGTGAAAACGCCTGAAGAAGTCTTTAAAAAGAGATACAAAGGTGGTTTTGATGTGGTCATTGGAAATCCCCCTTATGTACAAGTTGATAAACAATTATATGAAAAATATTTCACTAAAAATTGTGGCGATCTATATGCTTACTTTTTTGAAAAGGGGATAAAAATATTAAAGCTTGATGGCTTATTTGGATATATCACTCCGAGTTTATTTATAAAAGGGATGCAATATGAGAAATTAAGAGAGTTCTTGCTAAATAATACAGAGATTCATGAAATTAAGGATTTAGGAGATAAAATATTTGAAGATGTGCAAATGCCAACAGCTATAACAATATTAAGTCACAGAAATGTTCAGAATCAATTATGGGATAACTATCTAGGAGGAAATAAAATTATTTCAAAATTAAA
>JAQVDG010000078.1 GCA_028698395.1 Weeksellaceae bacterium | reverse complement strand
GGCAGGAGAGGTGGAAGCTCTTACCACAGCTTTGGTTTGCGGGTTGGCTTTTAGGGGCTGTGGTATGTGCTTACACCTGTGCATTGGCTTATTCCATTAGTTCATTAATCTTATTTTGCCACTCGTCTTCAAACACTACTTGAAATTCAAAGTTGTGGTCTGGAAATTCGTCGAAGAGTTCTTTCCAAGCTTTTTTTGCTCCTAATTCGTTGCAAAGTGTGAAAACGTCTTGCTTGTATTTAGTATCTTCATTTTTGAGGTGGATTCCTTTTGTTTCCAAAACATACACCGTTCCGTATTCGTCTTTGTTTTCTTGTTTGTCTGCTGCAAGGAAGTCAGGATAGATTTTATTTCGCTTCCAACCTTGTATGTGATAATCCTGTCTGCTCATATTTCGATACCACCACAATAATTTTTCTTGCTCGTCAAGGTAAATGGCAACTGATTTTTCAAGGTCGTTGATGTTTTCTTCGGGAACATAGTCGAACAATGATTTTTGAATGGGTGTATTATCGTTACGCACCAACTGTTTGTTGCTCTTTACTTTTATTCTTGATGGCAATTCAAAACCGCCTTTGTCTGTAATCAGGAAGAAGCATAGTTTTTTGTCAGCAACCATTTTTCTAAAAACTTGCTCTGATAAACGGTTTCGCTCTTTCTCTAAAATCTTTTTGAGTTCTTCTATGATGAAAACGAAATTGGCTGCAACTGTTTCACGCTCGTATTTTCCCAAAAGTACTTGAATCGTTTTTTCTCCGATTTGGAAACAATGCCAAGGGTTTGGAATAATTTCCGTTATCTGTCTAGTTAGAAATACTTCGTCAATTTCTAATGTGCCTGATTTTTCCGCTCTGCCTGTTTCTTTTAGTAATTCCTTTTCTTCATCGCTCAATCCTAAAGCGATTTCCTGTTCTTGGTTTCGCTTATTTTGGAGAGAAAGATTTTTAACTTCATCAATATTGATACTCTCCCAATCTATTTCGCTGAGAATATCAATTTCAAAATTCATATCTCGCCAACTTTCCTTTTCCTGAATGACAAATTTTGGCAGATAGATTTTCCCTTCAAACTTTTTAAATCCCGAACGGTATTGCATTACACGGTCTTTTAAACCGCCTGTGTCCGTTCCTGCATCATCACTTACAATTCTTCCTGCAATGTCGCCCAATCCTTCATTTTCCAACCCTTTTTTAATGTCTCTTACCAAGGTGCTTGCATTTTGGCGGAACGTGTAAACATAACACTCGTCCAAATCTGTAATTTTGGTTTTACGTGCAAATGGTTGTCTTAAAATTCTTCCGACCAACTGCGTAATGCCTGTTGCAGATGATGGATTGGTAAGCACTGTAAGCACATAAGCAAATGAACAATCCCAACCCTCTTGCAAAGCTTGTTTGGTTATGATATAACGAATTTCACAGTCGTTGGCAAATAAGTCTATGCCTTCAATGTCGTCTTTCTCGCTTGATTTAATGGCAATATGACTTTCAGGAACATTGCATTTTTTGATTAAATATTCTTTGGCATCTTCTGCGTGAATAAACTTTTTATCTTTTTGGTCTTTCCCTGTTCTTTCAACTTGTATCAAGCAAATCGGACGAATGTATTCACCTGTATTTCCTTCGTAATCTTTGGCTTTTTTCTCTAAATCGTTTCGCTTTTCAAAACTCGCCAATAAAGTGTCTTGCCAATCTAAACTTGTTTTGTTGGTTAAGTGAATATCCAACTTTATCATTTCTTCTTCGTGCAATTCCCGACCTGTAATTTTTACCAACTCATTGCTGTTGGGTGGTGGTGTTGCTGAAAGTTCAAGAATAAAAGACGGATTGAAATTGCGTATGGTATTTCTTGCTAATTCTCCATAAGCACGGTGTCCTTCATCTATTACCACAAGCGGACGCAATACTTTTAATGTGTTTCCAAGAGAAGTTTTTATTTGTGTTCCGAAAACTTCCATTTCGGTTGTGAAGCAATCCAAATTCGGAATCAATTCTTTTAATTTTTTGTGTCCTTCAAAATCATCTTCACGAGGAAAAAAGTCGGTAAAACCGCCTTGGTCTCTGAAAACTTTTAGCGTTTCTTTGTTTTGACGATTGGCAGACGGAAGCATTAACATCAGCACAACCAAATTTTCTTCCACATCAAGGCGATTAAATATTTCTGTTTTTTCCTTGATAAGCGTTCTGCCACCGCTCGAAATGTCCAAAACCTGACGGTATGGATGTTCCCGATTTTTAAGAGCCGAAATAGTTTGTCGGTAAATTTGCTTGGATGGCACAACCCACAAAATCAATCCTGTTTGTTTGTTGAGATAGGTTTTTTGGATATTGTCAATGGCGTGGCAAGCCACCAAAGTTTTTCCTCCACCTGTTGGAACTTTCAAATAAATATCGGGCAATGGCTCGTCTAAGCCGTTGGTTTTGGAATGATAAATTGAACGTCCTGTTGATTTTTCCCAAGCCTCTTTCGGGAAATTGATATGTTTTGCCAAATGCGGTTTGAGTTCGGCAATTTCCTCAAACTCTTTTTTAGCATCAGCCAAAGCACTCAAATATTCTTTGAGTTCCTTTAAAACCTTTTCCTGATAGTGCTTTAATCTCATTAGTCTTTTGTTATATCGGTTTCTTCAAGGTCTAAAACCATTGAATGTATTTCATATTCAAACCATTCTTGAAAAATCTTGAATGTTCTCTTTTGTGGCCAATCTTTTTCGTCCGTATGCCAATCGTTCAATTCGTTTTGAAAAATCTGGTCAAAATTCCGTTTCAGCCATTTTTCTATTGCTTCGTTGCTGTCCATTTCCCGAATGAGATAAATATTTTCTTCTTCTTTCTCAGAAACAGGACTTTCAGGATAAATGAAATTTATCCAATCAAACACCGGTTTTTTGGGTTTTACCACAATAGCGTTGCGATTGATGCTTTCATAGAAATATGGAATTGGCTCTATCATCTTTGTATTCTATAAATTTCGTAAGGCAATTGGCAAAAATCAATTCGGTAATCCAACAAAGTATGGTCGTCCACATATTTGGCAGGGGCGAAAACTAAACGCTGTTTGTTCTTGAATTTTGGAAGCGATTTGCAAAGCTCCAATGTCAACGCATTTTTCTTTAACCAATCCAATTCGGCTTTGTAAAACAGATACACTTCATAGTTTTTACTTTCTCCAATAAAGCCTGTTTTTTCATTGATTGCCTTTTCGTCAAACTCTTCGCCTGTGGCGGTGTAGAAAAGGTATCGAGCAAATTCTGTATAGGTAGGTAAATTTTTACCTCTCAACAAACTTTCCATTTCGATAGTGTCGCCCAATTCAAAATAACTGAATGAACCGCCTGTTCCTTTTTTGAGCAAATCGCTTTTGGCTGTTTTTACGCCTTTGATAACCCTACGGACTCTTTCGGCTGTTATGGAGTTGGCGTAATCTTCCATTTCAATCAAGATGAAATTTCTTTCAACTCCGCTTTCCTCATTGAGTTCTAACACGGCTTGTGCTGTCGTGCCTGAACCTGCAAAGCTATCAAGAACAATGTCGCCTTCGGTTGTGGCTAAAGCTATGCACTGTTTTACCAAAGATTTTGGTTTTGGAAAATCAAATTGATTTTCTAAGCCTAATTCTCTTAACTCAATTGTTCCCGTTTCATTTAGAAATGAATTGTCGTCCCAAATAGATTTAGGCTTAAATGTAGTTTTACGGTATTTTTCATAGATTCCAAAAGAGCCGTCATTCTTCTTTTTGGCAACCAAATTACTCGTGGTGGTTTTTGAAGATACGTTTTTTGTTACCTTATCTTTTCCCCATCTCCAACAACTTTCTTTCATCTGTGAATTGAATGGCTCGACCATTTCTGAAAACTCTTTACTTTGAGTCAGCGAAACCAAACAAAACCCGTCTTTGTCTTCCGATTTCGGATTTATGTAAATGGGATAAAAAAGGTTTGGACGATTGTGTTTCCCGAATTTCGGATTACGATTTCTAAGTTCACGAATATTAAAAGCACCTATTTCATCATTAAGATTTAGGTCATTTGATTCACTGTCTTTTTCAAGTTCAAATAATTCAGTTTCGGGATTTTTTGTATAGACAATCAAATATTCGTGTGTCTTTGCTATCTGATTATAAGTTTGCCCCCTGCTATTTGCTCTTACAATTACTTGACTGTAAAAATTGTTCTCTCCAAAGATTTCATTTAACAACACCCTCAAATTTGCAAGTTCATTATCATCACAAGAAATAAATATCGCCCCATCCTCACTCAAAAGTTCACGTAACAATTTTAAACGTGGCATCATCATACACAGCCATTTGTCGTGTCTTGTCAAATCTTCAATATCAACCGCTTTCCCCAACCATTCTTGAATCATTGGGCTGTTTACATTGTCGTTATACACCCATTTCTCATTTCCTGTGTTGTAAGGCGGGTCTATGTAAATACACTTTACTTTCCCTGCATAAGTTGGAAGTAATGCCTTCAACGCTTTCAAATTATCGCCTTGAATAATCAGGTTATCGTGCAAAGATACTTTGTCGGTTAAACTCAACTCTTTTTTCGGCACCAATTGGTGATACTTCACCGCCAAATGGTGGTTTTGCACAAAAGTTTTTCCTTTGAAATGGAGTGTTGGCATATCTTATATTTTGTCAATTTCGTTTAAAATGTTTTCAAATTCAGTGATGGCTACTTCCAGTTTTTCATTTGTGAAATGAATATTCAATTCGTCAACAGGAAGATGAGCTTCAATCAATTTATGAATCTGAGAATGATTTTCTGATATTCTATTACAAATATCAATATCATATTTTATCTCTTTTATCCTGCTAACTTTTACTTCTTCAATATATCGCTGAACTGCCCCTGCAAAAATTTTGGTGACAACAATTGCTTCGTAACAACTTCTAAGAGCACTGAATCCGGAACGAATAAGGCTTTGAGCAAAATCTCTATCTGATTCTTTTTTAGCCTTAGCTAAATACTGTTTTGGAATATGTGAGGTAGTATAAGCACTATCTTTTATTGGCGTGCTTATTAGTTCAACAAATCCAATACAATTTTTATCACGGTTCACAATTGTATGAACGCACACTTTATTTTTATCGGTGCCAAACTTTTTTTTAGAATATATTTCTAAATATTTTACGAATGCAATATCGTGAGTAAAAATTATAACTTGTTTAGAGTTGCTAATTTCGACCAATCTTTTAGCAATAGTTTCTTTCCTTTTATGATCTAATGAAGTAACAGGGTCGTCAAAAACAATTCCTTTATTTATTGTAGTAATTGTTGATTCAGCAATAAAATCAGCTAATGCAATTACCTTTTGTTCTCCTTCGCTAAGTATTGAGGATGGGTCTTTGCCTTTTAAAAATAATTGTCTGTTGCTTTGAGCATCAGAACTTCTTGCATCAATTTCAATTCCGAATTTTCCTTCTAATTTTTCACATTCTTCATTAAACGATTTTATGTAATCGGCATTGAAATACTGTTTTGACAATCTCTTTTCAGTATTGGTTGATTGGGTTTTAAACCATTGTTTGTTAAACTTACTTGCTTTGTTTACCCAAATCAAATTTTTGTGCAAGTTTTCAATATCCGTAAATCTAATTGCAAGTTTTTCTTTATGTGCTAAGTAGGTCTTTTGCTTTAGAAGGTCTGCCAAAACTTTGTTTTGCTCATCTTCCTCATACGCTTTAATATCTTTATCAATTTCAGTTTCAATTTTTTCTAAACCTGTCAAACTCAACTGAAACTCAATTTCTGCTTTGGAGTCTCTTTCAGTAATGTTCGTTACTATTTTTTTAGCAAGAGTTTTCTGTCTCTCTAAACCTTGTTTTAATAGAGTTAAATCAGCTTCATATTTTTCATTCAACCAAACTGTAAGTGTGTCCGTATCACTAAACTGATTGAGGTCTAAATCTTCATACTCTTTTTTTACTTTATCAAGATTTTCCTTTGCAGTTTTTGCCTCTTGTTCTGCAACGCTTTTTATATAAGCCCAATAACTGGCAATAAGATTTTTTGGAGCATCCTCTTTAATTGATTGTTGGCACAACAAACAACTGTCACCAATTTCAGGATACTCTACACCGTTTTCCTTTTGCGTTATTGCATATTTTTCAGCGGCTTCAATAAACTGCTTCCATTCGAGAGAGCCAATGTTTTTAATCTTATCCGTTTTGAATTTTTCACTACCTTCTTTTTGGGCTGTTTCTTCTTTGGTTTTACAGTCAGCTATGGAATTTTTAATCGTGTTTAATTGATTTTGAGTAAACCAAAGATTTATAGTTTCGAGATTCTTTTTTCTTGCTGCTAATTGAGTTTTTATATTGCGAAGCTCCTTTAACGCTTTGTCCTTCTGTGAAAGAGAAATTTTTAAATCGTCATACTTCTTTTCAATTTCAGTTTTTTTCGTTTTTTCTTCTTCAGTGAATGGTAGATGCTTTTTTAAATCTTCGAGCTTTGAGTTGTGCGAAAGCGAAGAAAGAAAAGTTTTAATTTCTGATTCACCTTGAAAAATATCTTCATCTGCAAAAGGGTTTGCAATATTCTTTGTTCTGATTTCCGTGAGCAAACGATTATTTAAATTTTCAAGTGCAGTGTTAAATTCATTGAATAGTCTTAATCCTGCTGGTCTGAATTTAAAATCATTTCGGTTTTTCAAATGTCGTCTGCCAATTTCGCTATCAAAAACAGCAAATTGATTAAACACGCCATTGCCAACATCATCAGGATATTTAAGATTTAAAGCACCTTCATCAGTTGTAAACTGAAAATCGGCTTTTATTGGTTTGTGTCCATTTTCAAGGTGAATGTTCGGTTCAATCGGTTCTCTATCTTTTGAATAGAACACATTCTTAAGAAGTCTTACATATCCTGATTTTCCTGCACCATTTGAACCGTATATAATTGTAAGGTTTTCAGTTAATTCAATGGATTGATTTTCTGCCAAAGCATTAACGCCTTCAATATTTGACAAGGAGTTAAAGATTATGTTTGCTTTAAAATCATCAGATGCGTTTGGGTTGTATGAAATAGAAAGTTCGGGTCTTTCGCTCTTTTCTTTTAGGTCAAGTTCTTCAAGCAGATATGAAAATGCAGATTCATATTTGTCCTCTGTTAATTCATTACCTGAAAGAATTTCAGAACAAATAAACTTTGCCCAATAGGGCAGTCCGTCAGCAAATTTCTTTACTTCCGTTTCAAGTGTTTCCACTTGCTGTTCAACTTCTGCTATTTCATTTAATTCATCCATTACTTACGTTTGGTCTTATTGTATTTTACTTTTTCCTCTGCTACTTGCAATGCTTTCAAAGCCACATCTTCGTCCGCTACCTCATACACCAACTTGTCAGACAGCCAAGAAACAAGCAAATCGGTTTCTTTAATCTTAAAAAACTCGGCAAGTTTTATCACCTGTTCACGGCTTGCATTGCGTTGTCCTCTCTCAATTTTGCTTAAAATTGCCTGGTCAATGTCGAGGTATGCTGCAACTGTCCGCAGTGGCAATTCCTTATCTTCCCGTAGTTTTCTTATCGTTTCGCCTAAGCTGTCCATTTTGAACAATTCTATTTTGAATGATTTTGTCAAAAATACAAAGTTCTTTTGGAAAAGCATCTGAAAAAGTCTCCAAAGTTTTCAACAGATTATCATTGTCGGGCGGGTGGGCAAAATTGGCTCTTTTGCAAAACTTGGGTTGTGGGTCGGTTGGTGCGGTTTTGCAAATGTGCCAATGTGCGGCTGGCTAAAATTATTTTTTAAAATGTGTGGTGGGAAAAATTTTAAAAACATTCGGCTTGGCCTTACCGTGTCAGTTTGTTAAAGAACGCTTTTAAGTCAGTCCGCTTAAATTGTTAGGTTGCAAATTCTCCGTTTTTCTGTCGTCACTTTCAGGGTTGCACTGTCTTTTTACGCTTGGGCATAACGTAAAAGTGTTTTATTCATTGTTCCCTTACAAATATAGCAAGAGAGAAACAAATTTCATTGTATAATTCATTCTTTTTTAATGGATAACGGGAATAATGAATAAAATATTGTTG
>JAQVDG010000077.1 GCA_028698395.1 Weeksellaceae bacterium | reverse complement strand
TTAAATAGAAGCACAAAGCTCCAAATTTGCACGTCACCCCGCCTGACGCAAAACCCGTGTTATGTGCTTGTGCCTTTGTCATACTTTAAGTTTCAAAAAATATAAGTCGTTTATGTTGTCCCACGAAAAAGCATAGTCTTGGTTTAATGAAATGTCCTGTCCGTATGGTTTGTCTGTTTTGTATTGTAAGTTAGTTCCTGCTTTATAACTTTTCCCATTTCTGAAATCAAAGTCTGATGTGTCTTGTGAATATTTGTCTTGGTTGTAATAGTGTGAATGGTCTGTCGCAAGAATAAAATAACAAATGTCTATGCTGTGTTTCTTGTATAACTCAAGATTTGAAATGTCTTTGAAAACGTCATATCTGTTATTAGGTTCTCTATGATTTTCTTTTTTGAAAAACTTTAATTCTATTGCGGCTGTTGTCGTGCTTTTGTCGTCTTGATATTTAAGCAATAAATCTACTCTTGCTCTGTCCGATTTACTTTTAATACTTGTTTCGTTAAGCGAAATGTAAGTTTCAAATTCAAGATGGAATTTGTCAGCAAGTCTAAACTCATAGAGTTGTCCTAATGTTTTTAAAATGTGTCCAAACTCTAACTGAAAAGAACTTTCATTTCTTGCTGTTAGTCCGCCAAAAGCAAGTTTATGAGTTAGCAGTCTGTATGCAGTTTCAATGATTTCTTCTGTTAGTCTTATTTGGTTTTCTTTCTTCATTTGTCAATGTCTAAATGTTAGTTCGTAGCGGTCTGTTGGCATAGCACATAACGGGCCGCGGCTTGGCGAAGTGCGGGCTTGAATTGAGCGAAAGTTCAATTCAGAACCGAACGAAGCAAAAGCTGTGGCTTTTGGTAAATTTAATAAAAAAACAAAAGCAAAACAGCTTTTGCGGATAAATAGGCGAGATGTTCAATTTAGCACTTAACCCCGCATTTTGCCAAACCGATGTTGTGCGTTCGTTTTTATTCTACAATGTTTATTTTTATTCCTTTATGCTTTGATTTATTTTCAAGAATATACTTTGGTTGTGAATCATAATACGGTTCCCATTTCTCTAAAATTAGTTCGTTATTTTCTGTCCAACCAATTACTTTATATCCATTAGGCAAAATTCCGTTTTCAAGATTATGTTCTTTGTTGTCATTTTTTATAACTGACCAAAAGAGCCTTGAATATCCTAATCCTCCATTGTCAAATTGATATTCATAATATTTATACATATTATTTGGTGAAGATGATTCTTTTAAAATAATTAAATTCTTTTCGTTTAGTGAATGTTCTGAGCTCAAAGATTTTTCAAGTTCGGAAGTATAAGAAAGGATTTTAATAATCCCGGCTGTTGCAGCAATTGCTATTATTCCAATAATTATTAAATACCATTTTTTCATTAAACACCACAAAATTTAATATTAACCGACATTTTCTGAAAATGACGCACAACTCACAAATATACGCATGTTTTCCTAATATCAAAATTTATTTAAAAAGTATTCAAATAACGTTATTTGATTGATTCACATCTGATTATAATAAATTTTAATTATAACTATTTAAAATGTGCATAACGTATTATAAATAGTTATAAAAAATAATTACATTTGAACTATTATTTATGCGCTAAATTATGGATAGGGTTTTTCAAAAAGATAAATTTTCATTTAAACCCGGTGAACACAAAGGCAAAAATGTCATTTGGATTCATTTTGTATATGACAACCGGGTCAAAAACCATTTGAAAGAACACACCAAAGCCAAGTGGAGCAATACCGAAAAAGCTTGGTATGTACCCGATGTTCCGGTTTATAGAAAACTCTTTGGGCTGGAAGCACCTAAACCTAAAGTTTCAAAAGAAGTAATGAGCAAAATTCAATCGGTCAATCAGACAGAGATGGAAAGATATATCAATCAGATGATTCTGAAGGGTTACAGCCCAAATACCATTCGTACTTACAGCTTGGAATTTGCACAATTGCTTTATCTTTTAAAAGACTTTTCGGCTCAAGATTTATCACCGGAAAAATTACAGAGTTATTTTCTCTATTGCGCCAAAAAATTAAATCTTTCAGAGAATCAAATCCATAGCAGGATTAATGCTATAAAGTTTTATTATGAGAAAGTACTGGACCGCCCCAAAATGTTTGTAAACATTCCCAGACCCAAAAAAGCTTTATTGTTACCAAAAACCCTTTCAGTACAGGAGATTAAAAGACTTTTTGAAGCTACTGATAACGCCAAACATCAGCTGATGTTGAAACTTTGTTATGGTATGGGACTCCGAGTCAGCGAAATTGTGAATTTGAAGATTTCTGATATAGACAGTGACCGTATGCAGGTTCTGATTAGTAGAGGGAAAGGCAAAAAAGACAGATATGTAAATCTCCCCAAATCAGTTTTGAATAGTTTACACGAATATTATAAAATTTATAAACCAAAAGAATATCTTTTTGAGGGGCTTTATGGAGGGGCTTATGCCAAAAGATCGGCTCAGAGTGTATTTAAGGAAGCGATGCGAAAGGCTAAAATCAACAAAGAAATTGGTATTCACGGTCTCCGCCACAGCTACGCTACTCATCTGCTGGAAATGGGTACGGATATTTCCCTGATTCAGAAATTATTGGGACACAACAATCTGAAAACAACTCTGCTTTATACTCATGTTTCCGATAAAACCCTAATCAATGTGAAAAGTCCACTGGATGAAATTTAACCCAGCTATTATTGGCTTTAATAGCAAATAACCCGATTGATTTTTTTATCCTGATTGTGTAGATTTACAATCCGTGCGTATTACAAGATATATGCATCCTGACTCCTCCTTCTTTTGTCTTGACACAAAAGAAACAAGACTGCTCAAAATGAACAGCCTTTGTTTTTAGTATGTAAAATTAGTTAGGCTTCAACCAAAGTTTCTACTTTAACTCTCCAGTTATACGGGTCTTCAACTTTCCCCATTTGAAGATCAACTAATTTTTTCTTTAATACTTTTCCATAGGATTCTTCATCAGCCAAAGCTTGTAATTCCAATCGTTCGTCTTTATACCCTATGGCATTATAATTATTCACAACCACAGCTGTTCCTACACCAAAAACTTCTTTTAAATCAGCTGTTTTATAGGCATTATACACTTCTTCGACTGTTATTTTACGAATTTCCACTTCAATTCCGGCATCTTCTGCCAATCGGATGATACTATCACGGGTTACACCGTCTAAAATACGCTCTGAAGTAGGTCCGGTTATTAATTTATCACCTATTCGAATAAAAACATTCATCGTACCGGCTTCTTCAATTAAAGTATGAGTGGCATCGTCTGTCCAAACTACTTGGTCATAACCTTCTTCACGGGCAACCTGAGTCGGATAAAAAGATCCGGCATAATTCCCTGCTGCTTTTACATAACCTACTCCTCCATTTGCTGCACGGCTATATCGGTCGGCTATTTTTACTGATAAAGGTTTATCGTAATAATTTGGAGCAACAGCAGTTAAAATAGCAAATAAGTACTTAGTGGAAGGTCGTGCGCTAATGGCTTCTTCAACTGCAAACATAACCGGACGGATATACAAGGACATTCCATAAGTAGCCGGAACCCATTCTCTATCTAAATCTATCAAGGTTTTCATTCCGTCTAAAAAGATTTCTTCCGGAATTTGGGGCATATTCATACGAACAGCCGATTGATTAAAACGCTCAAAGTTTCTTTCAGGACGAAATAAGAAAACATTTCCTTTTTCACCTTTGTAAGCTTTCATTCCTTCAAAGATCCCTTGGCCATAATGAGCTACTGAAAGAGCCGGAGAAAATTCCAATTTTCCGTAAGGTTTGATTAGCGGTTCGCTCCATTTTCCATCTTCGTACCAAGACAGTAACATGTGGTCAGCAAAGGCGGTTCCAAATACTTTTATATCAAAAATCTCAGGTGTAAATCGGCTTTTCTCTATTTTTTCAATAATCATAATTTATTTTTTTTAATCTGCAAATTTAGCCATTATATAACCATTTTAATAATAAAGCTATCTTAATTTAGTATTAAAATTAATTATTCTCTACTTTTGAAAAGTGATTACAAGAAAGATTATTTTAACGGCCGACGGCTCTTCTACTCTATTGATTCCGGAATGGGAAGAAGCTTACCACTCCCGACACGGAGCGGTTCAGGAAGCTTTTCATGTATTTATAAAAAATGGTTGGAAATGGGTGAAAAATCAAAAAGAAATTTCAATTCTTGAAATAGGTTTCGGTTCGGGATTAAATGCTTTGATTACTTTATTGGAAGCAAAAAAACATAAAAAAAGTACTTCCTATACAGGTTTAGAAAAATATCCTTTGCTTCCGGAAGAATTTCACTCCTTAAATTATGCGGATAGTTTGAAGAACTTCTCTGCTTACCAGAATATAAAATCAACTGAAGTTAAAAAGCACTATTTGGATTTAATGAAGTGTGATTGGGAGAGTTTTCAGACTATTTTACCTGATTTTCAATTAAAAAAAATAAAAACTGATTTTTTATCTTTCGATTATCCTGCCGACGTTTATAATTTAGTGTATTTTGATGCATTTGGCTTTCGGGTCCAACCGGAATTGTGGTCGCATGAATTGTTTGAGAAAATTTATTACGCCATGAAAACAGATGGAGTATTGAGTACTTATTCCTGCAAAGGAAGTGTCAGAAGAAGTCTGAAAGAAATTGGATTTAAAGTAGAAAAACACCCCGGGCCACCCGGAAAAAGAGAAATGTTAATTGCAATAAAATGAGAATGAATCATCCTTTTAATATTCGGATTTATGGAATTTTGATTGAAAACAATAAAATTTTAATTGTAAAAGAGCCCTTTATGGGGAATTTAATTTATAAATTTCCGGGAGGCGGAATGGAATTCGGAGAAGGAACTATTGATTGCTTGAAACGAGAATTTAAAGAAGAATTAAATTTGGATATTGAAATTGAAAAACATCTTTATACTCAGGATTTTTTCTTAGTTTCAGCTTTGAATAAAAATGAACAGATTTTCATGGTTTATTATAAAGTCAAAGCAAAAGACATTCAACAGTTAGAAAATAAGGAATCGGATAATCAAGAATTAAAATGGATTGATTTAAGCCCAAATGTAGCAGAAAATCTTAGTTTACCCACCGACCGTTTAGTGATTGAATTAGTAGTTCAAGACTTGAAAAATACCTGATTATTCATCTGAAAAAATAAATATATGCTTAAAATAGAACATTTAGGAATAGCTGTAAAAGATTTAAGAGTCTCAAACGAAACTTTCCGAAAGCTTTTAGGAGAACCGGCCTACAAAGAAGAAATTGTGGAAGGAGAAGCAGTGAAAACTTCGTTTTTTAAAATCGGCGAATCGAAATTAGAACTGTTGGAAGCTACAAATGAAAACAGTGCCATTGCAAAATATTTAGATAAAAATCGGGAAGGGATTCATCATATTGCTTTTGCCGTGGACAATATGGAAGCTGAAATACAAAGACTTAAAAATGAGGGATTTCAGTTCATAAATGAAACGCCAAAAGAAGGTGCAGATAATAAATGGGTGGTATTTTTACATCCTAAATCGACCAATGGTGTTCTGATTGAGTTATGTTGTGAGCGAAAATAGTTTGTAGATTTCAAGAGATTGTTGTAAAATTGCACTCCAAAATAATAAATAGTTAATTTATTTTGGAAAGGGTCCTATAGCTCAGTTGGTTAGAGCACCTGACTCATAATCAGGTGGTCGCTGGTTCGAGCCCAGCTGGGACCACATCCTACCAAAAGCCCTACTGATAGGGCTTTTGTTGTTTAAAGTTTATAACTGCACCACTTGGCAGGAAACAATCCAACCCGGTTTCCTTTTGAAAATATTGAAAAAATTCATCACAACAATTTGTTTTAGAATTAAGAAATAATTACTCCTTTCCATAACTTTTCCAAAAATACTTGCCAAGGCATAATGCGTATGCCATTATGCAAACGCTCCAATGGTTCTGTGCAGACAACAATCGCCTGTTCGACTTCGTATTCTTCCATAAATGCTTTCAATCCTCGCAAATGCTTGTCACTGATACGGTCACTTGCTTTTATTTCCAATGCAATTTGGTGGTCGCCCAGTACAAAATCAATTTCTAATTGCGAAGCCGTTCGCCAATAACTTATCGTATAATCCAAACCCGAATAATGGCTGTGAGCCGAGAGTTCCTGGTAAATAAAATGCTCAAAAGCATTACCAAATGCCTCGCTTTTGTATTCCACTTTGCTGCGTTTCAGCAAATGATTGACAATGCCTACGTCAAAAAAATAAAACTTAGGAGCTTGTATCACTCTGCGTTTCGGTTTTTTCTGATAAACAGGAACAAAACGACCAATCAATGTATCCTGCAATATTTGAAAATACTCTTTAATAGTTGGTGCACTCACTCCGCAATCTGCCGCAATGTTGGTGTAATTTACCATTTCACCATTACTGAAAGCAGCAGCTTCCAAAAACTGTGCAAACACATTGACATTTCTGATTTTTGCTTCGCTCACAATTTCGTCTTTCAGATAATTACCGATATATGCAGAAAGTAAACGTTTGGGATTGGAAACCAAGTAATGTCGTGGCAAAAGACCATGGTTTAAAGCTCTCAGCAAATCAAAATCAGGAATTTCAGCACTTACCAAAGGATACAATTCATAACGCAAAGCTCTTCCGCCGAGTAAATTCGTTTGTGAGCGAATTATTTTTCGGGGACTTGAACCACTCATTATAAACCGTGTTTGGGTATTGGTAATCAACCAATGTATTTCGTTTAGCAATTCGGGTATTCGTTGTATTTCATCAATCACAACGGTTTTTATTCCAGTATTTGCCAAAATCGTTTCACGCAAAAGAATAGGATTGCGCATCAACCGTTCATATACATCTGCCAACAACAAGTCAAACCACAAGGTTTTCGGAAATAGTTCTTTCAACAAAGTGCTTTTTCCGGTTTGCCTTGCTCCCCAAAAGAACAGACTCTCATTATCAGCATCAGGAAAATTTTGTCTTCTGTTAAACATAATATTTGAAACTTACACTTTAGATTATCAGGATAAACAAAAGTAATTATTTTATATTTAATGACAAAAATAAAAGCCTTACGAAAACGTAAGACTTTTTATTTTTACACTAATTTTTTGATTATTACTCTTTTGGCAAGAAAACTTCTGCCATCATACAACGTGCACTTCCTCCACCTAAAGTTTCAATAGTGGAAATATCGACTGAAATAATCGGGTTGTATTTTTCTATGGTTTGAATTTGTTCGGGATGTAAGGATTCGTAAGCAGTTTGTGACATTACCAAATATTTTGCAGCTCCCATTCCTCCTACTTGTAACATATTTCCTGCAAATTGGTGCATTTGTTCTTCGCTGATGTCAATGATTTCTTTTCCGGAGTTTTTCAATTGTTCCACCACATTTTTCTTTTCGGATTTATCATCAATTGTGGACAAACAAATAATGGCGTATTCATCAGCAATACACATCATTACATTGGTATGGTAAATCTGTTCACGTTCTCCGTTTACGGTTTGATTGGCTTCAAAAACAACCGGTGTATATTCAAAATCTTCACAGAATTCATCGAATAATTCTTCATCGGTTCGAGGAGAAATACAGGCATAAGCAATTTTATTTTCACGGTCTAAAATAATACTTCCGGTTCCTTCCAAGAAAATATCATCTTCTTCTGCCGATGTGTAATCCATGATTTCATCCACAACAAAACCTTTATCAGTCAGAATTTCAATTACATCGTCTTCTCTTCTTTCTACTCTTCTGTTTTTGGCAAACATGGGATACAAAGCAATCATTTTATTTTCATGAAATGAAATCCAATTGTTTGGAAAAATCGAATCTGGCGTATGGGGATTCAAAGTATCTTGTAAAACGATGACATTTACACCGTGTTCACGCAACTTGGCAACCATTCCTTTGAATTCTGCTAATGCTTTTTCTTGTGTAAGGGATTCAGCATCCGTAGGTTTGGTTTGAAAATAATTATTTACTGCTGTTTGTTCATTGAATCCGAAAGCTACGGGTTCAATCATTAAAATTGTATTGGAAT
>JAQVDG010000076.1 GCA_028698395.1 Weeksellaceae bacterium | reverse complement strand
AATAATTTTTTCATAAAAATAAAGTTTTAATATTTTGGGCAAATATATACATATTTTTTTTACCCTTAATAAAAGATTAGTTTATTTTTATTTTTTTTAGTAGTTATACTGATAGATTCCTCTTAAGTTAAGTATTGAATTTCAATATCTTTTAAAAAATCAAATGAGTATTGTCTAAAAATTTAACTTACTTTTTATGCTATCTATCAAAATTTATTTATATTTGACCTATCATTAATCCTTAAACTAAATGTAGAATGAAAAAATTTATTGCAATTATTGTTTTAGCGGCTGCTCCAGCCTTATTTGCTCAAGAAACTTCAAAAAAAGCAGATTCTAAAACTGATTTAAAATCTGTAGAACTTAAAAGTAGTAATCAAGCTCAAGGACTATCAAAAGATAATGTTCAATCACTTAGATCTACAAGTAAAGTTGAAAGAACAAAAGAAGAGAGAGAAGTTCGCAAACAAGAAATGATTGAAAGAAAAGCAAGAGCTACTGACCAAAATGCTAAATCATTAAAATAAAAATGATTTAATTTGTTTCAATCACATGAAATAAAAAATCCCGGATTTACCGGGATTTTTTAATGACTGAAAAATAGGCTCATACCTAAATCCTATCTTTATCTTATTCAATTTCTTCTTTTTTAAAAAAACTGTCCACGAATTCAAATTTATCGAACGCCTGTAAATCATTTACCCCTTCTCCTACTCCAATGTACTTCACCGGAATCCGGAACTGGTCAGAGATTCCGATTACTACGCCACCTTTTGCTGTTCCGTCTAATTTTGTTACTGCCAATGCATTTACTTCAGTTGCTTCTGTAAAATGTTTAGCTTGTTCAAACGCATTTTGTCCGGTAGAACCATCCAATACCAAAAGTATTTCCTGTGGTGCATTGGGATATACTTTTTGCATTACCCGTTTAATTTTGGATAATTCATTCATCAAATTCACTTTGTTGTGTAATCGCCCGGCGGTATCAATCAATACTACATCTGCTCCCTGAGCTTTAGCTGATTGTAAGGTATCAAAAGCAACCGAAGCGGGATCTGAACCCATAGCCTGCTTCACAATCGGAACACCAACTCGCTCTGACCAAATCACTAATTGATCTACTGCTGCTGCCCGAAAGGTATCAGCTGCACCTAATATCACTTTTTTTCCGTCTTGTTTAAATTGATTGGCTAACTTACCAATGGTTGTTGTTTTCCCGACTCCGTTTACACCCACCACCATAATAACATAAGGCTCTTCTTGTTTAGGAATTTCATAGCCTTTTTCTGATTGAGTATCATTTTCTGCCAATAATCCTGCGATTTCTTCTCGGAGAATTGAATTTAATTCCTTTGTAGTAACATATTTATCGCGAGCTACCCGTTCTTCAATTCGTTTAATTATTTTTAATGTAGTTTCTACACCCACATCTGATGTAATCAAAACTTCTTCTAAATCATCCAATACATCATCATCTACTTTTGATTTACCTGCAACGGAACGGCTTAATTTGTCAAAGAAGGATTGTTTTGATTTTTCTAATCCTTCATCTAACTTTTCCTTCTTTTCTTTTCCCAATATTTTTTTGAACCAACTCATTTTTGCTCAATTTTAGCCACAAAAATAAGCTATTTTATGGTTTGAATCAACTCTAATAATCATGATTCTAATTTTCCACTCTTTTCTATCAGCTAAATTTATTTATCACTTAAATTTTCACTTATTTAAATCAATTTTTCACAGAAACCTGAATCACGAAAATATTTGTAGTATTTTTGAGGCTAATTTTTTCGGAATTTCAATGAATTCAAAATTTATTTACCGTTTATTTATTTTTACAATTTTTTTCGGCATCATTCATTCATGTGTTTCTGTTCCGCCTTTACCGGCTGAAACTAAAAGAGAATCTACCTCTGTGGAAATTGAAAAAGATAAAACTTCTCCAACAAAATCAGAACCACAAAAGGAAGAAGTACAGCCTACCAAAATCGAACCTGAAAAACCAAAAGAATCTAAAATTTTGGTTTCTTTACCAAATGTAAACCGAGAATTCCGTGCAGCTTGGATTGCTTCTGTCGCCAATATTAACTGGCCTTCTAAACGAGGTTTAAGTGTTGAGCAACAAAAAGCTGAGGCAACTGCTATTTTAGATGTGTTAAAAGACAATAATTTTAATGCAGTTATCTTACAAATTCGCCCTTCTGCCGATGCTTTGTATGATAGTAAATTAGAACCTTGGTCGATATTTTTAACCGGTGAAACTGGAAAAGCACCCGTTCCTTATTATGATCCTTTGGAATTTTGGATTTCAGAAGCACATTTGAGAGGAATGGAATTGCATGCTTGGTTAAATCCTTATCGAGTGCATCATACCAACGGAGGTAAAGTAAATTCACATTCCATGGCGAATAAAATGCCAAATGATGTGATTCGTTTAAAAAACGGAATGTATTGGTTTGATCCAGCAAAAAAATCTACACAAAATCATGTAAGTAATGTGGTTATGGATATTGTAAAGCGTTATGATATTGACGGAATTCATTTTGACGATTATTTTTATCCATATACTTCTTATAATGGTGGAGCTGATTTTCCTGATCAAGACTCTTGGAATGCTTATGTGAAATCCGGAGGGAAATTATCAAAAGCCGATTGGCGAAGAGATAATGTAAATCAATTTATTCAGCGAATTTATACTGAGATTAAATCCGAAAAAAATTGGGTGAAATTTGGAATCAGTCCTTTTGGAATTTGGAAATCAGGAATTCCAAACGGAATTACGGGACTTTCACAATACGATGAATTGTATGCTGATGCTAAATTATGGTTAAATGAAGGTTGGATTGACTACTTTATGCCGCAATTGTATTGGCCAATCGATGCACCAAGACAAAGTTTTACTACTTTATTGAATTGGTGGAATTCTGAAAACACACATAAACGACACCTTTGGCCGGGATTGAATACGGTTGAAATTAAATCAGCAAATAAAGCAGATGAAATTGTGCGACAAATTAAAGTCGTGCGAGATAAAAATCTTTACAGCTCAGGCGAAGCACATTGGAGTTTTGCCGGTTTAAACTTCAGCATGTTAAATGCTTTAAAATCCGGTCCGTACAAAGAAAAAGCACTTATTCCAAAATCACCTTGGTTGCATGAAATTCCAATGGAAAAACCGGAATTGGATTTCCATAAAAACGGTTCTACTGTTGAAATTTCATGGGATAGTCCTTCTTTGAAAAATGTAACGCATTGGGTTATTTACCTGAGATATGGCGATCAGTGGGAAATTGAAATTCTGGAAAAACCTATAACCGGAATGCAAACTCTCTTTGAAAAAAATGGAAAAAAATTAAATACAATTGCTGTTCAATCCATTGACAGAATTGGAAATGAAAGCGAATACGAAGCAAAAAATGTTAAATAATCAATATATAAAGTAATGAAAAAAGTCAATTTAATTTTATCTTTAGTGCTAAGTGTTGCACTATTCAGCTGTGATTCTAAAAATTCTGAATCTGAAAATTTCATACTGGAAGAGCACGTTTCTGAAGAGGAAGAAGCTCATCATCATGAACATTCGGAAGAAATGAGTGAAATAGAACTAAACAATGGTGAAAAATGGGCGGTGAATGAAGAAATGAAACCGTATGTTGAAAATGCAGAAACGCTTTTGAACGATTATGTAAAAAATCAATCAGAAGATTTTAAAAATTTAGCTACTCAATTGAAGGATGAGAACAAAAAATTAATTAAAAGTTGTACAATGGAAGGACAAAGTCATGAGGAATTACACAAATGGCTGTATCCGCACATTGAATTATTAGATGCTTTGGAAGTAGCTGAAAACACTGAAAGTGCAACGAAAATCGTAGAAGAATTACAGCATTCTTTTGCAACTTATCATCAATATTTCGATTAAACCTTTCTATCCGAAATAAAAAAACCGCCCTAACTTGTGGCGGTTTTTTTATATAGATAAATTCTTATTGCAATTTATTTTTTCACTGCTTTATGAGTAGTTGTTTGTCCGTTTACTGTAACTTTTACAACATAAACTCCTTTGGTCAAAGCACTAACATTTACTGTGAAAGTATCATGTCCGTTTGCTTTTTGAACCAATTGTCCGTTTAAATTATAAATTTCAACTGTTGCATTTCCTTTGGTGAAGAAGTGTGCTTGACCGTTCCATACAGAAGTCATCGCTACTTCAGAAATTGTTAAATCTGAAACACCCAATCCTTCAGTTACTTCAGTTAAGAACAATTGAAGTGTATCGTTAAAACGACCTCCAAATCCAATTACGCCAATAGCAGAAGAAGGAATATTTTGCCCAATCAACGGAATGTTAAAGAATTGAGTTCTTCCTTCAACTGTATTTGTTCCATCTGTCATTTGATATCCTTTTCCATTTTGGAAAGTTCCATCTCCACCTTCAGCGTCAGAAATAGTCATTCCGCTGAAAGCAATATATTTACTTTCATACGTTGTTGGGTTAGCCAAATATTCTGAAACGGATACGATTTGGTATTCTACAGGATTTCCTGATGAAGAAGCCGCTTGACCTTCTTCAGTTGGAACAAATTGTAATAATCCACTGTAAAGTGTTAAAGTTCCTGTGATATTTGCAATTTTATCACCAATTAAATAATCATTTCCTAATCTTCCTGCTACGTCATCAATTAAAATTCCACCAGTATTATCTTGAATATATTTTTGATTACGGTTTTCAATAGTATAAGTCAATAAAGCGTCTCCGGTTAAACGGTAAACAGCTCCACTAGTTGTAGAACCTGCTCTTAAATCAGCAATGGTAGCAACCTCAATTACTTCTATTTCTCCTCCTTCAACTAAAACAGCATTATCAATTAAAACACCTTCTGCGCTTGTATTTCGAACAGAAAAAATAATTTCCATATCAGTTACATCTGCTCCGGTCTCAAATGAATAAGTAACCATTTGCCATTCACCGTTAGCAGTTGTATAAGGAGAATAAGCAGAAAAACCTTGTCCGGTTGAATCCGGATTTCCATTAAAAAATCCATTTCTCACATCGCCTTCTCCTTTGATATAATAAGTCAAAGTGTAAGAAGTGTCTGCAGTTAAGTTCATAGACTGAGAAGTAAATCTTTTGTGAGTACTGGTATCATTAATTAAAACCAAAGATTTTGCTCCGTCTTGTGCATCAGAAGATTCTGCGATTTTTGAAGCTGCAATATTGGTTTTACTACCAAACCAAGCATCTGGTTTCCCGTCTGTCCAGTCTTCAAAACTTCCGTTTGTCAATAAGTTTTGAGCACTCAACGCAAACGAAGCACCCAAAAATAATAATGTAAAAATTCGTTTCATAAAATCTATTTTTTTTATAACAATTTGAAGTGCAAAGGTAAACATTCTATTAATACAAAATATTTTATTTTCTGTTACAAAACTGTTAAATACTGTTACGCTTTATTTAGCATCTTTAATTCCTGCTTTGTAAGCGAAATTCTCAGCAAATTCAATGATATAAGTAGCGGTTTCATCTTCATTAGTCGCTCTTTTGTAAGAATCCGACATCGAAATAAAAATCTGATGAAAGAAACGTTTCATATCATCTACTGTCATTTCTTTTGTCCATAAATCCAAACGGAGAGCTTCTTTGTTTTTGTCATCCCAAACAGACATAAAAGTTGCCTTAGTTGGCTGATGATCAACACCTCCATCCGGTGCATGCCAACTCATTTTTTCCGGAATATGATTTTCATCTAATTCTACTTCTATCGTAATTTTTGATTTTTTCATTTTTTTATTTTTTTGTATAAGTTTTTATTTTACTCTTCATCATCCTGCTCAGTATTTACCGGGCGCATATAACCTCCTTCTTCCTTTTTAGGTTTGTATTTGGATTCTTTGAAAATTTCTTGTCCGCTCATCCTAAAAAATTCTTCCAAACTAACTTTTGGATTTTCATCCATGAATTTTCTACAAATTTGCCATCCTATCCAAGCTCCAATTCGTCCCGGAGACTCTGTTTCCACTTCATTTTGGAATTTTGAAAAAGGAGCCGAATCCAAAAACCGCTCTTTATTGGCTCTTTCACTATTGAAAATTAAATTTTGTTCCACAAAATAATTCCAAATCTGACCTTCATTTATTTTTGCCCAACTCAATTCGTCCGATGTATAACCAATTTTCAATTCATCTGAAGTATTCGGAAGCAAAGCATCAGCTAAAACTAATTTTTTTCCTTCATCAACCATTAATTCAATAAAACTTTGGTTTCTTGGGTCAAACGGAATAATTTCCTGTCCAATCGCCTGTACAATTTTAGGTGCTATATTATCCGGATTCATGTTTTTCACCAAATAAGGATAAACTCGTTCTTGTACATACCATTTGTTGGTTTCTCCCAAGAATCCATCCAAAGCAATCGCTAAAATTCCTTCTTTACTACCAAACACAATCGGCTCATGAATATTTAGCAAACCGCTTGAATATGTATAAACAGTTGGCATTAAAACATTAGGAAAATAATGTTTATAATACGTGAAAAGTGTATTGATTTCTTCTTTATAATCTTCATTTTTAAACACTTCTTTTGTAGAATTATAAACATCCAATTCCAATTTATTCTTTCTCTGCTCTTCCCAAGTCGCATCTGAAACAGAATAATCAAAGAAAAAGAAATATTTTTTTTGTAAAGATTCCAGCGATTGATTCAAATCAAAAAAATCTTTGCTGAAATTTTCAAAATTTAAATGAACTTCTTCTTTGGGTTTCTCAATTTTCCAACGATTTTCTTTTTTACAAGAAAAAAACATAAAAATCACAAGAAATACAGTCCAATATCTTATTTTCATTATTTTTGAAAGTTTAAGGCGACAAATTTACACATATAATGCAGACCGAAAAAATCATTTATCATATTACCAATTGGTTAACAAATTATTTAGAAACCTCCAACCAAAAAGGATTTGTAATTGGAATTTCAGGAGGAATTGATTCCGCTGTTGTTTCCACACTTTGCGCTAAAACCGGATTTCCTCTTTTATGTCTGGAAATGCCGATTCATCAGGAAATAAATCAAGTAAACCGAGCTACTAATCATATTGATTGGCTAAAAACAAATTTTAAAAACGTGGAAAATCAAATTGTGGATTTAACTCAACTTTATGATACTTTTGAAAAAGAAGTTAAAATTTCTGAAAAAAATGAAATTCAACAACTTTCTTTAGCCAATACACGTTCCCGATTACGCATGACTACTCTATATTATTTTGCCGGAATTAGACAATTTATTGTAGCGGGAACCGGAAATAAAATTGAAGACTTCGGAATTGGTTTTTTCACAAAATATGGTGATGGCGGCGTGGATATTAGTCCGATTGGTGATTTAACAAAATCTGAGGTTTATGAACTTGCCCGAAATCTGAATATCCTAAATGAAATTCAAAAAGCAGTTCCGACCGATGGTTTATTTGGTGATAATCGAAGTGATGAAGACCAAATCGGAGCTTCTTACAACGAATTGGAATGGGCTATGAAATTATTTGAAGAAGGGCATCATTCCGATGAATTTTCAGGTCGTGAACGAGAAGTTTTTCAGATTTTTGAGAAACGAAATAAAGCCAATCGGCATAAAATTGAGCTTATTCCGGTTTGTGAAATTCCAAATGAATGGAAATCTTGAAATTATTTTTCTAAAAAATAAGCCCAAGAATAATTTAATTCATTTATTTTCAGCATAATATAACTGATGTTGCAGAATTATTACGTACCACTTTTTTTGTTACCTTTGCCGTCAAATTTTAAAAATGAGCGGATTAATACAAGAATTACAATGGCGCGGAATGATTCACAACATCATGCCCGGAACGGAAGAACAACTCGAAAAAGAGATGACAACCGGCTATTGTGGATTCGACCCGACAGCAGATTCTTTGCACATTGGAAGTTTAGTTCCCATTATTTTATTAATGCATATACAACGATACGGTCATCGCCCTGTTGCTTTGGTGGGTGGTGCAACCGGAATGATTGGCGATCCGACCGGGAAATCAACCGAACGGAATTTGTTAGATGAAGAAACTTTGGACAGATTCATCAAAGGAATTCATGCTCAATTAGAACGTTTTCTGGATTTTGACGAATCCAAACCCAATGCTGCCCTGCTGGTGAATAATTACGAT
>JAQVDG010000075.1 GCA_028698395.1 Weeksellaceae bacterium | reverse complement strand
TTACCGATGAACAATTGATTTCTGAAATTTTTGAGAAATACCAACCTACCGGTGTGATTCATTTAGCAGCTGAATCACATGTAGATCGTTCCATAAGTTCACCTTTGGAATTTGTTAAAACCAATGTTTTGGGAACAGTTAATTTATTGAATGCAGCCAAAAAAACATGGGAAACTTCGTCCGAAGGATATGAAGGCAAACGTTTTCATCATGTTTCCACCGATGAAGTTTACGGAGCTTTGGGCGAATCCGGATTTTTTACCGAAGAAACTTCGTATGATCCACATTCTCCTTATTCTGCTTCTAAAGCGAGTTCTGACCATTTTGTAAGAGCTTATGCCGATACATATAATTTTCCTGTTGTGTTGACAAACTGCTCTAATAATTACGGCCCGAATCATTTTCCGGAAAAATTAATTCCTTTGTGCATTCACAATATCATTCACAAAAAACCATTACCGATTTATGGAGATGGAAAATATACACGCGATTGGTTGTATGTTATTGATCATGCGGTTGCTATTGATTTGGTTTTCCATCAGGGAAAAAATCGAGAAAGTTATAATATAGGAGGATTTAATGAATGGAAAAATATTGATTTAGTCAAAGAATTGTGCCGTCAAATGGATGAAAAATTAGGACGAGAAAAAGGCGAAAGTGAACAGTTGATTACTTTTGTGAAAGATCGTCCCGGACATGATTTACGCTATGCAATTGATGCTTCTAAAGTGAATCAAGAATTAGGCTGGAAGCCCAGTGTGACTTTTGAAGAAGGATTAGCATTGACCATTGATTGGTACCTGAAAAATCAAGAATGGTTAGAACATGTAACGAGTGGGGATTATCAGAAGTATTATGAGGAGCAGTATGGGAGTGAGGAGGTGAAGAAGTGAGGAAGTTAAGAGGTGAAGAAGTTAAAAGTGAGAAGGTTAGAAATAAGTAATTAATAGGATGAAAGAAATAGTATCTCATAAAGATTTAAAAGTATGGCAGGAGGCTATGGTTCTTGTTGAAGATATTTATAAAATAACCTCTGCATTTCCAAAAGAAGAAATTTATGGCTTAATAAGTCAAATCAGAAGGGCATCAATTTCTGTTCCATCCAATATTGCAGAAGGCGCAGGAAGAAAGAGTAATTTAGAATTTATACGATTTTTATATATTGCACAAGGTTCGTTAAGTGAAGTGGATACTCAATTAGAAATTGCAGTTCGATTAAATTTCACCAAATCGGATGATGTAATAAAAAATAGAATTTATTTCATAAAAAGTATGTTAGCTAAATTAATTAGAAGTTTAAAAGATAAATAAAACAAATATAGAGTCGCACTCACCAACCATATAACTTTCTAACCATCTAACTTTCTAACCCACTAACTTTAAATAAAACAACCAAAAAAATGAAAGGAATAATATTAGCAGGAGGCTCAGGAACAAGACTTTATCCGTTAACAATATCGGTAAGCAAACAATTAATGCCGGTTTACGATAAACCCATGATTTACTATCCATTATCGACTTTATTATTGGCTGGAATTCGTGAAATCTTGATTATCACTACACCGCAAGATAGTGAAGTTTTCCAACGATTGTTGGGTGACGGAAGTCAAATAGGATGTACAATTCAATATAAAATCCAAGCTTCTCCCGATGGTTTGGCTCAAGCTTTTATCATTGGAGAAGACTTTATTGGAGAAGATTCAGTAGCATTGGTTTTGGGTGATAATATCTTTTACGGAGCCGGTTTACCACCACTTTTGCAGTCTAAAGTCAATGTAAAAGGAGGTTGTGTTTTTGCGTATCAAGTTTCCGATCCGGAGCGTTATGGAGTTGTGGAATTTGATGAAAATAAAAAAGCCTTATCGATTGAAGAGAAACCTATTCATCCGAAATCCAATTATGCGGTTCCCGGATTGTATTTTTATGATAACAAAGTCGTGGAATTTGCTAAAAACTTAAAACCTTCTGCACGGGGTGAATTAGAAATTACTGACATTAATAAAATTTATTTAGAACGAGGCGAATTGGAAGTAGGTATCATGGGAAGAGGAACGGCTTGGTTAGATACCGGAACTTTCGAGTCTTTGCATGAAGCTTCTGAATTTGTTCGGATTATTGAAACTCGACAAGGCGTAAAAGTCAGTTGTATTGAAGAAATTGCTTATCGTTATGGTTTTATTGATAAAGAGCAATTATTAAAATCAGCCGATAAATATGGGAAAAGTGGTTATGGCGACTATTTACGAAAGCTGGTTTAGCAGATTATCTTAGTTCTATACTTGACTTTAGATTCTTCAAGTAGGAAGGACTCAAGCTCTTTTTATTATAAAAGATGCAACAGTTCTGTTTTTCTTATTTTGCAACAAACCGAAATAAAACGATTTTCCCTTGGTACAAGGTCAGTTCATTTCCGTATAATTCATAACGGTCGATTTTCGGTAATAAATCCAAAAACATTTGTTCGGTTTCCATTTCGGGACATGCCATTAGAGTAGCTCCGACTTGTTCAAAACGAATGGAAGATTCATCTAAATTAACAGTTGAAAAATAACGATTACAACCCGAAAACCCGGATGCACGTATTTCGCTTTCTTTCATAAACTGCAAATTAATAGCCTGACCGTTGTAACTGAGTACATCGCCGTTTTCGTCTTGTAAAATCCATGTTTTGTATAATAAATCCTGATTAGATTTTTTTCCGTTGAGTGAACTTGGAAGTTGGCAACTTACTATAAATCCCAATACAAATAAAAACACTATTTTTTTCATAATCCAATCATTTTAAGTCAATTATTTTATTATCCACGAAGCTCGGCTTGGAAATTTTCTTTAAAATTACGAATTAATTTTTGCATAATTTCATCAATTTCCTTGTCATTTAATGTTTTTTCTTCATTTTGCAAAGTAAAACTCATCGCATAAGATTTTTTTCCTTGCGGTAATTTATCTCCTTCATAAACATCAAAAAGCTGAACGGATTTTAAAGAATTTAAATTTAATTTTTTTACAGATTGATGTAAATCAGCATACGAAACAGATTTATCAATCAACAGTGCCAAATCTCTTTTTACTGATGGAAATTTGGAAATTTCCTTGAATTTAGTGCGATGTTCTTTGGTGATTTTCACAATAAAATCCCAATCCAATTCAGCATAAAAAACACTTTGGTCAATGTCCATTTTCTTCAGTATTTTTGAATGAACTTCACCTAAAATCCCTAAATTCTTTCCACTTAATTCCAATTGTAATCCTTCTGAAAAAATAGAATTAGTACAAGGTTTTTCGTCTATATCATTAATCCCCAATTGATTTAATAAACTAAAAACAATTCCTTTTAAAGTGAAAAAACTCAGTTTTTCTTTGGAATTATTCCAATTGTCAATCGTTTTATTTCCGGATAAAACCAATGCCAAATTTTGTTGTTCATGGTAGGATTTTTCTGATTGGTTATAAATTTTTCCAAATTCAAAAAACCGAATAGCTGAAGATTTTCGATTGATGTTGTATTCCGTATTTTCCAATAATCCCGGAAGTAGCGATTGGCGCATCAGCATTAAATCCGAACTCAACGGATTGAGCAGTTGAACGCCGCTTTCTTTGTTTAAATTAAAAATATCTTGATAGTGCAAACTTCCCACAGAATTGTTCATGACTTCAAAAAAGCCTAAAGAAATTAGAGTTTGTGCAGCAAAATTCTCAATCGTTTGGGATTTATCCGCATATTTAAGATTTACCGAAAAAGCGATTTTCTCAGGATTTTCAATCTTATTATATCCATAAATTCGTAAAATTTCCTCTATCAAATCAACTTCCCGTTGAACATCTGCACGATAAGGAGGAACGATAACTTCAATGGAATCATCCGTTTTGGATAAAATCTGAATATCCAGACTGTTCAAAATATTTTTTATGGTTTCTCGGTGCAAACGTTGTCCCAATAATTGGTCGATTTTGTGATAACGCAACAAAATAACAGCATCTTGAATTGGAATAGGATAGAAGTCAAAAATCTTTCCTTTTATCTCTGCATTCGCATATTCGATTAATAAAAGTGCGGCTTTTTTCAATGCCGGAATAACCATATTGGGGTCGGTTCCACGCTCAAAACGAAAAGAAGAATCCGTGTTTAATCCATGAAATTTAGCTGATTTACGAATTGAAACTGGTTCAAAATAAGCACTTTCCAAAAAAATGGATTGCGTTTGTTCATTTACGCCGGAATCAATTCCACCATAAATCCCTGCCATACATAAACCTCCGTTTTTATCGGAAATCATTAATTCACTTCCGTTTAATTCTCGTTCAACTCCATCTAAAGTTTTGAATTTATCTCCTTTTTTTGAAGTTTGAACTATGATTTTTTTATTAGTAATTTTTTCTGCATCAAAAGCATGCAAAGGTTGCCCTAAATCGTGCAAAATATAGTTGGTAATGTCCACCACATTATTAATCGGTGTCAAACCAATGGTTTTCAAGAAGTTTTGCAACCATTCCGGTGATTCTTTGATTTGAATATTTTCCAAGTACAAACCGGCGTAGCGAGGTGCTGATTCCGAATTTTTTATTTCAACCGAAACAGGCGATTCTCCTTTTAATTCAATTTTATCAAACTCATCAACAGTCAAACTTTGAAAAGTTGCTTTTAAATTTAAATTAATTAAAGCTGCATTTAAATCACGTGCAACGCCGTAATGGCTCATGGCATCGGTTCGGTTGGGTGTCAATCCGATTTCAATTAAATAATCGGAATCTTGTTTTTTAATAAGTTCCTTCAAAGGTGTTCCTACTTTTATAGAAGGTTCCAATAGCCAGATTCCATCATGGTTTTCACTGATTCCCAATTCGGCTTCGGAACAAATCATCCCAAAAGATTCAACGCCTCGTAATTTTGCCTCTTTGATTTTCCATTCTTTTCCGTCAGGCGAAGTTAAAACGCTTCCTACGGTTGCAACGGCAACTTTCTGAGCTTCTTCAATATTGGGCGCACCGCATACGATTTGTAAAACTGTATTTTCACCTATATCAACGGTAGCAACTTTTAATTTATCTGCGTTTGGATGCTTTTGAAGTGTTAGAACTTTTCCGACTGTAACGCCTTCTAAAGAACTTTTTTGAGAACCGGTTGCACTGATTCCTTCTACTTCTAATCCGATATTGGTTAATATTTCACTGATTTTATGAATATCCAAATCCGTGTTCAGATAAGTGGAAAGCCAGTTATATGATAGTTTCATTTATGAAATTTTCTTTTTTTTGAATGATTTTTAAATATTTAACATGACCGGCATAACCAGCATCAAAATGTTTTCACCTTCGCTTAATCCATCTATTGGGCGGATGATTCCGGCTCGACTTGGCTCGGACATTTCTAAGGTAATATCTTCTGATTGTAAATTGTTTAAAATTTCAATTAAAAATTTAGAATTAAATCCGATTTGCATATCAACGCCGTTATAGTCGCAAGGTAGCCATTCTTCTGCTTTGCTGGCAAAATCATGATCTTCGGCATGGATGGTTAGTGAACTTCCGGATAATTTTAAACGGATTTGATTGGTCGTTTTATTAGAAAAAAGTGAAGCCCGTCGAAGTGAATTTAGAAATAAATTCCGGTTAATCGTTAAAACATTTGGGTTTTCTTTTGGAATAACCGCTTCATAATTTGGGTATTTTCCTTCGATTAAACGACAAGTAAGCACGATGTTATTGAAAGAAAAACGTGTATTGGTTTTATTATAATCAATAACAATTTCGTCAGAACTTCCTCCAATAATATTTTTCAAAAGATTTAAAGGTTTTTTCGGCATGATGTATTCCATTCCTTCAGCTGTGGTTAAATCTTTTCGTGTGTATTTCACCAAACGGTGTGCATCCGTCGCAACAAAATGGAATCCGGCAGGATTTGTCTGAAACAAAACTCCGGTCATTACCGGACGCAATTCATCATTTCCGGTAGCAAAAAGCGTTCTGGAAATAGCCTCTGAAAGGATGTCGGCTTCGAAGCTGATTGAATTCAAATCTTCCATCGGAGGAACTTGCGGAAAATCATCTGCATTTTCAATGGCAATTTGGTAATTTCCTTGTTCTGAGATGATTTCTAATAAATTATCTTCTTTTAATAAAAAAGTCAAAGGTTGTTCAGGAAAAGTTTTTAAGGTATCCAATAAGATTTTGGAAGGAACTGCAATTCGAATGTTTTCGGAGGATTCAACCTCTAAAACAGTCGAAATAGTAGTTTCTAAGTCAGAACCGGTGATTTTTAGTTGATTATCAATTAATTCAAATAAAAAATTATCCAAAATTGGTAAAGTGTTATTACTGCTGATAACTCCGCTGATAAGACCGGCATTTTTCGCTAAACTGTTGCTGGACACTATAAATTTCATGATTTTTAAATGTTTTTTAATTCAGAAAACAAAAGTAACCCTTTTGAATGATTTGGAATAATTTAAAAACAGAAATGTAATAAAAACTTGATGATATGATTTTATAAATTTAAAATGTTTCTGAAAAAACAGTTTTCTTGGTATTGATTTTGTTAATTTCGTAATCGTTTTAAACTAAATAGGATGAAATATTTTAATTTACTCTGTTGTATTTTGGTTTTTGCTTCTTGTTCAACGAATAAAATCACTTCAACTGATTCTTCAACCGAAGAAATTACGGAAATAAAATCAAAAAATAAATTAGTCGGAAAGTGGATTTTGGAATATATGTCGTCCGTTCATGGAAAAACAGTGAAAGATTTGTACAAAATCCAAAAACCGTATTTAAACTTTGTGGATGACACGAAAGTTGCAGGTAATAACGGTTGCAATAATATAGCCGGTGCTTATAAATGGGAGGGAAGCTTTATTTCGTTTGAAACGGAACATTTCCGTTCGACTCGTATGTTTTGTGAAGGTGTGGACGAAAAAGCATTTTTGAATGCGCTACAAACCGTTAATCAATTTACAGTGAGTCAAGATGAAAACCGTTTGATACTGCTGACAGGTGATATTGTTACTTTGTCATTTATCAAAGAAATCGAAGAGTAAAATTTATATATTTGTTATCCTAAAAAAGAAAAATGAAAAAAGTTTTAATTTTTACATTTTTGACTGTTTTTTTATTCGGTTGTGAAGGTCCGTATATTTTTAATCGGGTTGTCAATTTAAAAAGTGGCGATAAAATGTTATTGGGTGGAGTCAGTCGGGAAGCCTTTTTAAAACCGCCTTTTAAAGATTGGTACCAAGCGGAATACGATGCTTATCAACCGTCTCCGGCTGTATTGAAACAGATAAAATCCAAAATAAAACGGTGCCGGATTGAAGTTTTTATGGGAACTTGGAATGACAGTTCCAAAGTATATTATCCTCGTTTGGTGAAAATTTTAGATGAAACAAAGTTTCCCAAAGAAAGGATGCTTACTTATGCGGTAAATGAAAATAAACGAAGTTTTTACAGCGAAGAAAGAGGAAAAAACATTGAACAAGTTCCGACTATTTTGATTTATAAAGGCGGAAAAGAAATAGGGAGAATTGTAGAATCTCCTTCTTCCGGAAGTTTAGAAGAAACAATTTTAGCCATTCTTACAGGCAAGTATTCAGAATAAAATACAAAAAACCAATAAACAGAAAAAGTAAATTTCACCCTTTCTGTTTGTTGGTTTTCTTTTATGAATTTATCTTAAAATTTATTCTACAATAAAGTAGATTCCTTTTTTAACTAAAGGTTCTTCTCCTGCTTTTTCTTGTTTGAACTCTACCAAACAACTCCCGGATTCTACGCCGGTTAAATCAAATGTTCTGACTCCCGGAACACCAACCATTCCTTCTGCTGATTGATTCTGAGTGAATTTCTCACCATCGACAGTAACTGAACAATCATTTTCAGAGGCAACCGACCAAAAGTAACCCGTAGAAGGGTTTTCTTCCATGTTTACCTGAACGGTATTTCCTTTTTTTACTTTTACAAATTGTAAATGGTTGTAGCTACTTAACTCAACAGTGTCCGGAAAGTAATTCCAATTCTCTTGCAAGGTGTTTTTACACCCTGTAAGACCTAAAACAGCAATAGAAAGTATAAAATATTTTTTCATTGAAATAAATTTTGAGTGAAATTAAGATAAATTATTTAACTAAACGTAATTTTTAAAAATTAAATTCATAAAACGATGAAATTTGAGAAATATAGCATCCTTTTTTATGCGATTATCAGTTTCCTTGAATGTCCACTTGTAATTTTAATAAAGCAGCATTGGACGGAGAGTTTTCTGCGATGGATTTTTGAATGATGTATTCTTGTAATTGTTGCGCAGTAGCGTCTTC
>JAQVDG010000074.1 GCA_028698395.1 Weeksellaceae bacterium | reverse complement strand
TGGTTTACCATTGGACAGTATATTGATAAAGCTTTGAATGAAGAAAAAGACAAATATCGCAAGCGTCTGATTTTGCAATATTTGATCAAATACAAAAACACCACGTTGATAATGAATTGGCGCGCTCAAAAGAATGAAGATTTATGGAAAGAATCTTATAAAAATTATCAAAGCTTAAGTTCATTGCGCTTTATAGACTATTTTTCATCAAACTACTCAAAAAAATTAAAAAAAATAGACTTTCTGATGAGTTTACCTCCAAATTTAGGAATGAGAATTTTTAAGAAAAGATGGTACAATTGAATCTGTTTATTTTTCTATAAACTCTTCTTTACTTCACTCCTATTTCATCGACAAACAGCCAGGCAGCATGACCTGCACCCGGATTTCCATCCGGAATGATGCCTGCATTGTATATTTCAACTTTCAGATATCGGGCTGATTGAGTCGGAACAAAATTAATCACCACCCGACCGTTCATTTCTTCAACCTTCTGTTTGCTGATTTCACCGATTTCTTTAAAATTAATACCATCATTAGAAATTAGAATTTTCGCACCGCCCGCCAGATGAATCCAACTGCCTTTGTTATTGAGCGAGTTGAAATAAAGTTTTGAGAAATCTGTCTTTTTACCCAGATCGATGGTTGCAATCACATCTGTACCGCTGAATCCGAGCCAGGTTTTGCCCAGCACTTTCGGATCACCTTCAATACCGTCCACCAGAGTCAATTCGCCTCCAAATGAATAATTTGGCGAAGGTTGATTGACCAGCTCAACTGTTTTTCCGGTCGATTTGCTCACATTCAGTCTTTGATGAGTAATCGCGCTTTTCAATTCTCCGTTTTCAAAATATGCAGCCCGAATCATCATCGGTTCATTTACTTGAATTGGCTCGGTATAAACATTTGAATTCCAATTGGGGTCGCTGCCATCGATGGTATAACGGATATTGTGCACATCTTTTGACATATAGAGTTCATACGCAATCCCGTTTCCACTGCGAATGACTTTTCCGCTCGGATTAAAAATGCTTTTTGAATAATTCACACCCATTTCATCCAGATATTTGAAATGATCAACCGCCTTTTTTTCAAAAGCCAAATAGTTTTTTGAGTCATTCGTTCCCCAACCGACTTCTGCAAGCGCCATCAGACGCGGAAACAGCATATATTCCACCTGCTTGAAGTCGAGTATGTATTCCGCCCAAAGATTTGCCTGAACGCCCAAAATATATTTTCCTTCCTCGGCATTCAATTCTTCCGGAATCGGATGATAAGAATAAATTTTATCCAAAGGTGTATATCCGCCAAAAGCAAGCGGTTCATTCTGGGGATCTCCCTGATAATGGTCAAAATAACAATATGCACCCGGCGTCATCACCGCATAATGTCCGGTTTTTGCAGCTTCGATTCCTCCCTCCTCGCCTGTCCAGCTCATCACGGCAGCATTGGGCGCCAGACCGCCTTCAAGGATTTCATTCCAGCCAATGATTTTTCTGCCTTTGCTGTTGACATATTTTTCGATTCTTTTGATAAAATAACTCTGCAAACCTTCTTCATCAGCCAAATTCTCAGTTTCGATCAGCTGTTGACAATGTGCACATTCCTTCCATCTGACTTTCGGACATTCATCTCCGCCGATATGGATATATTCCGACGGAAAAAGAGCAATGACTTCATCCAAAACATTTTCAAGAAATTCAAAAGTTTCCTCTTTTGGACAAAACACATCGTCAAACACACCCCATTTTGTGGCAGCTTCAAAAGGTCCGGGTGTACACGCAAGTTCGGGATAAGCAGAAAGTGCAGCCAGCGCATGACCCGGCATTTCGATTTCGGGAACGATGGTGATATGCAGTTTTTTTGCATATTCGATCACTTCTTTGATTTCTTCCTGGGTATAAAATCCGCCGTAAGGCACACCGTCAAAACGATTGTCGCCATAAGGCCCGATCATCGATTCCTTTCTTTTTGAACCGATTTCGGTCAGTTTCGGATATTTTTTGATCTCGATTCGCCAGCCTTGATCATCGGTCAGATGCCAGTGAAAAGTATTGATTTTGTACATCGCCAGATAATCCAGATATCTTTTGACTTCTTCTTTATTGAAAAAATGACGCACCACATCCAGATGCATTCCACGCCATTTGAACTGAGGTTCATCCACAATAAACATTGCCGGAATCTTTCTGTCATGCTGATGTTCTTCAAATAATTGTGCAAGCGTTTGAAGCGCACGGAAATAACCGGTTTTTGAAATAAACATCAAATTAATTTTTTCCGGACTAATTTCTATGGTGTACCATTCAGACTGATTGTCAATCGTATCTATTTGGATCTCATTAATATGTGCTTTTTTATCGGAAATTTCAATATTTATTTTTCCTTTCAGTCTGTTTATCAAATAATTGCTTTCCTGTTGTGGAAGTGATTTTGAAATCAGTAAAGTTTCGGGAATTACAAACTCGCCCTGTTTCAGTTCCAGTTTTTTGGGTTGTGGAATCAGTTGGTTTTGGGCAATTAAAAACTGAATTAACAGCACAAAAATCAGGCTTAAAAAATATTTTACTTTATGAATTGTCAAATTGTATATCATTTTATTTCATGAATTTTAGTGAAATATATTATTTCATCATCTTTATTTCTTTCTGGTAAACTTTCAATTGGGCTTTAATTGTATCATTAAAATCTTGTGCGGTTAAATCTGTATTTCTATAGTTAAATTCCTGTTGTTTAATGTATTCCACATTCTCAGGCTTTACAAAATCAGCAATTGGAGTTACTGTTGTATAGTCATTTATTGGTTTTAAAAAGATATAACCATCACAAAAATCTTTAAGTGTAAAATTTGGATAACCATATTGATAAACAGAGGTTTTTCCTTTTAAATCACCCAACGAAGTTCCTCTGGTATCCATACCAAAAGGGTAATATTCTTGATATTCCGGTAATGAAAATAGGGAATCCAAAACTCCATCTATCGGCAATATTTGCATCTTATAACCATTTTTATCGTACCAAGGACCATGAATAAAAATAGTCATCGTTTTATCACCTAATTTATTTTTAATCAAATTTCCCATTCTTTCTTTTTCATAACTTCCTCCAAAAATCTTTTTTTCAATATCATACCTCGGTTGATAATATTCTGTAAAAGCGTGATGAATACCGGAATAAATCAACGCTTTTTCATTCTTATCCAGAATTTCTTTTTGAATGACAAAAGCTGAAAAACCTTCACTTTCCTCAAAATCATAACTTGATTTAAATACTTTTCTCATTACCTCAGGATTATCAAAATCTTCTTCCGATTGTACATAACTGAAATCTATATCTTCTTCAATTCCGAATATTCTGAATTTTGGTGCATTTTTAGGTAATTTTTGATTGAGTTCCCAAACGGTTTTGTAAATATCTAAATATTCTTGATACCCCCAATGCCAAAGAGAATTAAATGAAATGTCTCTCACAAGTTCTTCGTTATAAATACTGTCAGTCAGGAGTTTATTCATTTTTTCAGTATCAGAATAGCGAATAAATTCTGTACCCAAATTATAAATCCCATTTTCATATAATTCAGGAATGAGATTTTTAATCAATTCCACTTGTTCTTTTATGTAATGATTTTCACCGATAAAAATAACCTGGTGATTTTTAAATTTCTCAATGACATAATGCTCCGGACTTTGGCTGTTTTCTTTTATTGACTTCAATAAATCCGTTTCGTTTTTGTGGTATCTACTACAAGAAAATAGAATTAAAATTATACTAGTAAATGAGATTATTTTCTTCATAATCGTATAATTTCTGCTATTATTTTAATTCTTTATTACTAAAAACTGAAATCCAAAAAGTCCTGAAAAAATAAGTAAAACAGTGATTTTAACTTAAAATTCAACTTTTACATTTTGTCTTTCTGATTCTGTAATTTCAAAATAATCAAATTTTTGGTACTTCAACATACCAGCAAAAATTGTAGCCGGAAAGCTTTCTCCGTAGGTATTATTTTCACGAACAGCACTATTGTAATAACGACGGCTTCTTTCCAAATTTTCTTCGACCTCATTTAAAGTATTTTGTAATTCAATAAAATTGGTGTTGGCTTTCAAATCCGGGTAAGCTTCTGCCACAGCAAATAAGCTCATTAAAGATTGCTGTAATTGATTTTCAGCTTTTATTTGTCCGTTAATATCACCTGATTTTGATGCATTCATGGCAGCTGCACGAGCTTCTGTGATTTTTTGGAACACTTCTTTTTCATGAGTTGCATAACCTTTTACGGTGTTTACGAGATTAGGAATCAAATCATAACGACGTTTCAACGCCACATCAATATTACTCCAAGCATCTTTTACTAAATTTCGATTATGAGCGAATTTGTTGAAAATACCAATCAACAGAGCGGCCAATGCCAAAATTACACCCAATACAATTAATGATGTCATAGCTTTTATTTTAAGTTAAGACAAATATGATTATTTTTTTTGAATGTAAGATAAAATCTGAACAACTTCTTTTTATTCGGCTGAAAAGCTGTAATTTTATTTTAAAATTAAAACAATGCACTTTTCTGAATCCGAACTCATTCTATTAATCGAAGAAAAAACAGGTCTTTTGTTTCAAGAAAATGAATCCGAACATAATCTATGTTTTCGTTCTCAAAATTCAGAATTACGAGATGATTTTAAAGAAGTTTTTACTGTAGAAGATATACGGTTTTATCAATTAGCATTTGCTTTTGATTCATTGATTTTACCTAAAAACTCACATGAATTTTGGGAAAAAGTTAAATTAGGAAAAAACAAACATTTCAATTCAAGTAATTTTTAAATTTTACCTAAATTTCTCATAAATGATTCACAATTATAAACCGGAATCCGGGAAAAATAAAAATCAGTAATATTTTTGCTTCTTTTATGACTTCCCGGTCAAATGATATTGTAATTTTTGCGTCCATTTTCTTGATTTTAATTTATACGACATAAGATATTAAAACTATACGTGTGTTTTGTTTTTTCTATGAAAAAATTACCTAATGCTCTATTCAAATTTTATTACTTTTGAAAAATATCTTACAAAATGAATAAATTTTTAGTTTTTTTGGTTTTAGGAAGTCAGCTAATTTTCGGGCAAAATTACCATCAATTCGTGAATCCATTCATCGGTACAGGTGGACACGGACATACTTATCCGGGCGCAACTTTACCTTTCGGTATGGTGCAATTATCGCCCGACACCCGAATTGACGGCAGTTGGGACGGTTGTAGTGGTTACCATTTTTCAGATGATTTCATCTATGGATTTTCACATACCCATTTGAGTGGAACCGGCGTTTCGGATTATGGCGATTTCTTGTTGATGCCAACCATGAACGTAACTTCTTTTAATCCAAAGGAATACGGCTCTCATTTCAGCCATGCAAATGAAAAAGCGACTGCCGGATATTATTCGGTGCATTTGGACAAATATGATATCGATGTAGAACTGACTGCTTCAACTCGAGTTGGTTTTCATAAATATACATTCAATCGAGCAGGAGAGGCCAATATCATTTTGGATTTGAAACATCGGGATGAACTGCTTAACGGTGAAATTAAAATCATTGATGATAAAACCATTGAAGTTTACAGAAGAAGTGAAGCATGGGCGACCAATCAGCAAATTTGGGCAAGAATTGAGTTTAGTCAACCGATGAGTTTTAAACCTTTTTTTGAAAAAATTAAATTTGGTGGTTCTGCTAGTTTTGAGACCAATCGCAATACAATGGATACTGGTGTAATTATTTCCAAAAAAGTCAAATCAGGCGAAGAATTATTGGTCAAAGTCTCACTTTCCTTTACCGGATTTGAAGGTGCTGAATTAAATTCAACCGAAATTCCACATTGGGATTTTGCAAAAGTAAAATCAGAGGCAGGAAAAGCTTGGGACAAACAATTGTCTAAAATCGAAGTCAAATCAAATGACAAAGAAAAATTAATTGTGTTTTATTCGGCACTTTATCACACTATGATTCAACCCAATATCGCCCAAGATTTAGATGGGAAATATATGGGAAGAGATTTCAAAGTACATGAATCTCAAGGTTTTGACTATTATACCGTTTTCTCACTTTGGGACACTTTCAGAGCGGCACATCCGCTTTACACCTTGATTGAGAAGAAAAGAACCGTCGATTTTATCAATACTTTCATTACTCAATATGAACAAGGCGGTCGTTTGCCGGTTTGGGAATTGGCTTCCAACGAAACCGATTGTATGATTGGTTATCATTCGGTTTCCGTGATTGCCGATGCCATGGTGAAAGGATTTGAAGGTTTTGATTATGAAAAAGCATTTGAAGCTGCCAAATACAGTGCGATGCTCGACCATTTAGGTTTGAAAGCTTATAAGAAAAACGGATTTATTTCAATTGATGACGAACATGAAAGCGTTTCCAAAACTTTGGAATATGCCTATGACGATTGGTGCATTGCGCAAATGGCTTTAATTTTAAACAAAAAAGAGGATTATGACTATTTTATGCAACGTTCACAATATTGGAAAAATCTATTTGACCCGGAAACCCATTTGATGCGTCCGAAAAAGAATGGTGCTTGGTTGACTAATTTCGATGGACGAGAGGTGAACAACCACTTTACAGAAGGGAACTCTTGGCAATATTCGTTCTTTGTGCCTCACGATGTACAAGGCTTGATTACCTATCATGGTGGTGCGAAAAATTTTGAAGCCAAATTAGACGAAATGTTCAGTTTGCCATCGGAAACCACAGGTCGTAATCAGGTAGATATTACCGGACTGATTGGTCAATATGCCCATGGAAATGAACCGAGCCATCATGTGGCGTTTTTGTACAATTACATTGGCAAACCTGAAAAAACTCAAGCTTTAGTTCATCAAATTTTGGATGAATTTTACACCAACACACCTGACGGCTTAATTGGGAATGAGGACTGCGGACAGATGAGTGCTTGGTTCGTTTTGGCATCGATGGGCATTTATTCGGTAGCACCGGGAGAATTGGGTTGGCAAACCGTTGAGCCTTATTTCGATGAAATTAAAATCAATTATGAAGATGGCACTTCTCAAATCATCACCAAAAAAACAGCTCAATCTGATTTGGCAAAATTAGGTTTTGAAAATCAGAATAAATTGGTTCAGAAAGAGTTCAAATCCATCGTAACCGTTCCTTATTTTGAATTTGAAAATCGCTCGTTTACAGAACAAATGATGGTGGAAATCAAATCATTGAATCCGAAAGATGAAATTTATTATTATACCGAGGCCAATTCTACCCCTCAATTGTTCAAAAAAGCTTTTCCGGTAAAAGAAACCATGAAAGTTTTTGCTTACATCCAAAATAAAGATGAAAAGAGTAAAACCGTTAGTTCAGATTTCTATAAGAGACCGAATGACTATACCATAGAAATTCTATCTAAACCTCATGTACTTTATACAGCAGGTGGAGCAGATGCACTATTGGACGGAATCAAAGGAACTGAAAACTGGCGAAAAGGCGATTGGCAAGGGTATTTCGATACTGATTTTGAAGCCATCGTCGATTTGCAAAAACCGACTACTGTGAATTCGGTAACTATTGGATTTTTGCAAGATGCCCGACCTTGGATTTTGTTCCCGAAAAAGGTGGAAGTATTTGTTTCGAGAGATGGAGAAAACTACAAATTGTTCGGTACAGCCAATTTAGAAGTCGATGCGAACAATGAGGAAGTACATACCAAAGACATCATTTTGAAATCTGAATTTACCAACATTCGATTCGTAAAAGTCAAAGCAGTGAATTACGGAAAACTTCCGGCTTCTCATGTATCAGCAGGCGAACCGGCTTATATATTTATTGATGAAATTGAGATTAAATAAATTTTATACATTTGATAATCTAAATTCATTGCCATGAAAAAAACAATTTTTCTCTTACTACTCTCTTTTTCCTCTTTTATTTTGGCTCAAGAAAATTTAGTCGTAAAATATGAGTACCAATGGGACATAGATTTTGAGGAATTTATGAAAAACCGAAGCGAAATGTCCCTTACTCCCGAAATACAGAAACAAATTCAAGAAACATTAACAACTCCCAGGTATTTCACGCTTCGGCTATCTTCGGGTGAATCGGTTTACAGTGAAGATGAGAAAATTGACAACAGCCAGTGGGGAAATGGAGCGACGGGAACGCGAAGTAGTCACGGAGCCAATCCATTGTATAAAAACCTTAAAGAAAATTTTTATTTACAAACTAAGGTAGTAGCAAGGAAGAATTTTTTGGTAAAAGACGAACTTACTGAATACGGTTGGAAAATATCAAAAGAAACAAAAGAAATCCTGGGTTATGAAGTCAGAAAAGCAGAATTCAGCGATAGTACAAAAACTATAATTG
>JAQVDG010000073.1 GCA_028698395.1 Weeksellaceae bacterium | reverse complement strand
ATGATCAACGCTTTTCCTGTTATTTTATCTTTGACTGCTGTTATTGCGTGATTCTAAAATATTTAAACCTGACGTTTACTTCAAATAGAAGAAAATTGGTAAATTTACCTCGTGGAAAAATTAAACAGCACGAATTAGAGATGCAGACATAAGGTGAAAATATACGCAAGAGTGCGTGTATTCACTCGTTACCGGCAAGTGTATGACGACAGTGCAACCATTGAACAGACGACTAAAAATTGAACATTAAAACAAGGACAAACCATTTTGACAGGTGACCAACATACAGACCATATTTCAATCGGACAACGAGTAAGCCGACACTCATTGCCGACCCTATGTTTTTTATTTTTTTCCCACCCACATTTTTTAAAAACAATTTTAAGCCACCCCGCAAGTGGCACATTTGGCTTTGCCCCTACCCACAAAGCCGACCCTTCGCAAAGCCAAAAGAGCCACTTTTTTGCCTACGCACAAGGACATACAACAAGAATGAATAAATTAGACCTATGATATTAGACAACGAGAACGAAAACTTAAAAGTCCACGAGTGGATTACAAAATATACCCAGACAGGGAAACTTTCCATCGTGACAGGCTATTTTACTGTTGGTGCATTAGCTTATTTATCAAAGGAAACAAAGGACAAAATTGATGAATACAAATTTATACTTGGTGACATCGTAAGCTTTGACTTCGACAAAGACAGAGCACTTGACCTTTTAAACGAGGACATCAATATTGACGCATCATTAAAATTGAGTAAGGTTGCTCAAGAAGCGGTTGCATTTTTGGAGCTTGACAAAGTTTTAGCAAAGACACTAGAACCTAACTTTTGCCACGCAAAAGCATACTTATACAAACACAACGACAAAGACCCGCAAAAGGACTACTACATTTCAGGCAGTTCTAATTTGACAGAGGCAGGCGTTGGTTTGAAGACAACCAACAATGTGGAGTTGAATATTGGCAGTTTTGGTTCAGACCCACAATACAACGAGTTAATAAAATGGTTCGACAGCTTGTGGTCAAGACCACAAGCCCACGACTATAAAACCGTTGTTGACGGCAACGGTGGCGTAAATCGTATTCCATTCAAGAAATATCTTATTGACGAAATCAAAAAGATTTTCACGGAGTATTCACCAAAGCAACTTTATTTTAAGGTGCTTTTTGAATTGTTTGGTGATGAACTACTGCTTGAAAAAGACAACCCCGAATTTAACCGTCAAATCGGACGACTTGAAAACACGGTTGTTTATAATTCACTTTATGAATTTCAGCAGAAAGGCGTTTTGAGTTTGATAAAAATGCTTCAAAAACACAATGGAGCAATTTTAGCCGATGCAGTAGGTTTGGGTAAAACCTGGACTGCATTAGCTGTAATGAAATTCTACCAATTGCAAGGACGTGAAGTGATTTTAATTTGTCCCAAAAAACTTCAATACAATTGGAGAATTTATCAGAAAAACCAAAACTCAAAATTTGAGAAAGACCAGTTTGAATATTTCTTAAGGTTTCATACTGACTTGACAGATGATTTGATGGAGAAATACCACGACAGGGCGGACAAAATGTTTATCAATGAAAAGCCCAAACTGTTTGTGATTGACGAAAGCCACAATTTGCGAAACGATAAATCCAAACGCTACAAATTTTTGGTTGACCAGATTCTTTCACAAAACGAAGATGTAAAAGTGCTAATGCTTTCAGCAACGCCAATCAATAATTCGTTGATGGATATTAGGAATCAATTCAAATTGATTGTTGGTGGCAATGCCAAAGGATTTGAAGAATCTTTGGACATCAAAAACATTGATTACACTTTCAGGGCAGCACAAAAGGCATTCAACGAATGGACACAAGAACCTGACCCAAAAATTGGTGAATTCATTAAGAAGTTACCGCCTAATTTTTTCAAACTGACTGATTCTTTAACGGTTGCACGAACCCGCAAAATGATTGAAGGACATCAGGACGGTTTGGAGTTTCCGAAAAAAACAAAGCCCGAAAACATTTTCGTCACACCCAAACAAATCGGAAACTTTGAAAGCTTTGAAGAACTCTTCGACCATTTTCCGCCAATGCTTTCGGGTTATCAACCTTCATTTTACATTGACGAATTTGAAGATGCCGACATTTTACACGATGAAAAGCAACGTGACCATTTCTTGGTGAAAATGATGTATATCTTACTGGTAAAACGATTGGAATCTTCTTGGTTCTCTTTTCAATCAACTGTTGAGAAGATTTTAGCTCATCATCAAAATGCACTCGACAGAATCAAGCAATATCAGGAAACCAAAAAGGAAACAGGATGGAACGAAGCCCAACCATCACTTTTTTATGATGATGATATTTTGGCTCAAATTGAAGATTTTACTTTGGGCAAAAAGCGTAAAACACGCTTGATTGACATTGACCGCTCAGGCAACATTGAAAACTACAAGAAAGATTTAAAAGCAGATATTGAAGCGTTGCAATTGTTGCAATCGAACTTGATTCAATTTGAAAGAAAAATTTCTAAAGAAATTAAGAAGCCAAGAAACCACAACAGTGAAGATGATAAACTGGAAACACTGATAAACCGAATTGTAAAGAAAAGACAGTCAGGTGATAATAATGGTAATCCAAAAGTTTTAATCTTTACCGTTTACAAAGACACAGCTTTTTATCTCTTTGACCAACTGAAATCAAGAGGTTTTGACAAAGTGGCTGCAATAAGTGGCGATACATCTGTAGTCTGGGATGAAGAGGGAGAAACTAAGCGATACGAACCCATTTTAGAACGCTTTGCTCCTTTCACAAAAATGTTTAGAGAGAAAGAATGGCAATTTGAACCATCAAGCAAAGAACTTGACTTGAAAAAACAGTTTGATGAATGGCAACTTTGGATTGCGGAAAACGACAAACGAACTTATGAAAAATTGCAAAACCCTATAGACATTCTGATTGCTACTGATGCCTTGAGTGAAGGACAAAACTTGCAGGATTGCGATTTGGTAATCAATTATGATATTCACTGGAATCCTGTTCGAGTAATTCAGCGAATGGGTCGTATTGACCGTTTGGGTTCACCAAACACAAAATTATTTAGCATTAATTTCTGGCCATCAAACAACATCAATTCTTACTTGAATTTGCAAGGCAGAATTGAACAAAGAATGGCTGCTATGAAATTGGCAGGTTCTGAAGTTCATTTGGATTTTTCTGACACTTTTAAAGAAATGGCAGAAGATGAAAATCTGGAGCAAAAGCAAAAAGCAAGAATGTTGGAGCAAATGCAATCTTCTTGGGAAGAAATTGACACCGAAAAATCTTTAGGATTTGATGATTTCTCTTTGGAAACTTTCCGTCAGGAATTATTGGAAGAACTGAGAAAGAATGAACAGTTTTACAAATCACTGCCAAACGGTATTTACACAGGTTTCAAAGCCAATCAGGAAGTTTGCCCCGAAGAAGGTTTAATTGCCTTATTAGGTTATCCGAGTAAACCATCAAAGTCAACAAACTTTGAATACAAAGGTTACGAACTCATTTACATTGACCATTCGGGCAAATCGGTTTTCTTAAACCAAAAAGAAGTATTGGACGCTTTGGCAAAACACAAAGATGAAGTTCGTTTTGTGCCAAAATCCATTGACCAAGGCGAGCCAAAATCCATTGAACATTTATCGGCTGCATTATCTGCTTGGCTAAAAAGTCAGGCAACCGAAGAAGAAGTGCAGGAAGATGGCACAGTAAAACAAAAGATGGGAAAAGCTTCACTCGATATGTTGAACAAACTGAAATCAGGAAGCAAAACCACGATTCAAAAATTAAAAGACGAAGGTTCTGCTTCGCAAAAATTCAGCAAAGACAATTTCGATTTAATCACTTGGTTTATCATAAGTAAATAATGAATTCAATCTCAAAATTCCATAGCGAACCATTCATCAATGCATTAAAAGCATTTTTTGAAGAACTCAAAGTGCCAGTTGATTATTTGGCTGACGAACCTGCATCCGCAGTTGATGTATTGGGCGAACGTTTCAAAGCCACCAATGAAGCACATAAACTCATTGAAGATGTATTTGCTTTGGGTATGGTGAACGATGCCATTTTTGAAGGCACAGAAACATTCAAAAATTTAGCTGAAGTAAAAAAACTGAAAGCGGATTATGATGGCTTGCTAATTTTTGGAGTAACACTCAAAAAAAGAAATGACGGCTTGCCTATCACTAGAAGTCATTTAGCAGAAATTACAAGAGCCTTCAACCGCACTTTTCCTTATACACCAGTAACCATCATTTTCAAATACGATACCCTCATTTCGTTTGCAAACAGTGAACGCATACCTTACAAACAAGAATGGAGAGAAGGTGAGAAAATTGGAAAGGTTTCATTGCTTAAAGACATTGACACACAACAACCGCACAGAGGACATATAGCCATTCTCAAACAATTGGTTATTCCCACCACAGGAAGCAAAGCGGTAAAGAGTTTCACGCAGTTGTATTATTACTGGCAATCGGTATTCTCCATTTCTGTTCTCAACAAGAATTTTTATGAAGACATCATTGCTTGGTTCAACAAAGCAGTAAAAGACATCAGAATTCCTGACCAAACCGCAGGTTCTGAAAAACACAAAGATTTTACGGTTCGCCTGATTGCTCGATTGATTTTCATTTGGTTTTTGAAAGAACTTAAAGTGGTAAAAGATGATTTGCTACTTCCTGAATTTGAAAACGGAGAAGAAAACGACTTGATAAAACCCAAAAGCAAAGGCACTGCTTATTACAAATTCATTCTGCAAAACCTATTCTTTAACGCATTGAACAGCGAAAAGAAGGATCGTGCTCAGAAGGTGTTTGATGTATATGCCGCCAACTTTGCTGATGAAAAAGCCATCAAAGAAGCTATTTTCTTTTCGCCATACTTGAATGGTGGTTTATTTGATGTGCATCCAAATGATTGGTGTGAAATTGATAGAAATGGAAATCACATTGTAAACAATGCGTTTTCTGTTCCTGACCATTTGTTGTTAGATACAGATAAAGGTTTAAACAGTATTCTTGCCCGATACAAATTCACCATTGCAGAGAATACACCACTTGAAGAAGAAATTGCCGTTGACCCTGAAATGTTGGGTAGAATTTTTGAAAACTTATTGGCAGAACAAAGCGATGATACCAAAGAAGCGGCCCGAAAAAATACAGGTGCTTTTTATACGCCTCGTCCAGTAGTTTCTTATATGTGCCGAAGCACATTATTGAAACATCTTGACACAGAAATTAAACCCGAAAACAGCAAAACTATCATTCACAAACTTTTGGAAACAACCGTGCTTGACCCTGCTTGTGGTTCGGGAGCTTTCCCAATGGGTATGTTGGAAGAAATGATGCAAGTGCTCACTACCGTTGACCCCGAAGGAAAAGTGTGGGTAGCAGAAATGATGAAGTCAAAAGACGAGCAATTCAGAGAGCATATTTCTGAAATGTTTGCAGATGGACAAATTCGATATGTAAAGAAATTGGGCTTGTTGCGAAGTTGTTTGTTTGGTGTGGACTTGTTGGAATATGCCATTGAAATAACCAAACTTCGTTGTTGGCTATCATTAATTGTAGAACAAAGAGTTGACTTTTCAAAAGAGAATTACAATCTGAAACCTCTGCCCAACCTTGAGTTTAAGTTTTATAAGAAAAATTCTTTGTTCCGTTTTTACAAAGACCAAAACCTGAACAACCTGATTGACCAGATTGACAATGATAAATTATTGAAAGAATTGGTTAATCTTGAAAATCAATACTTCATTGCCAAAAGCGACCGACACGGAACCAAAGAAGAAATAAAAGACAAGATTGTAAAACTGCTCGAAAAAGTAGTTGACAGCCAAAGCGACAGCATTACCAAGCAATTAAATTCTGTTCGTTCGGGTATCAATCATTTGGTTTCATACCGAGCAGCCGAAAAAGAAATTGCCAAACTCCGCAAAAAAGAAAAAGCATTAGCAGAAGAATTGGGCAATTTGGCAATCTTCAAAAACACCATTAAAGATTACTTCATTGAAAGAGTTGTTTTTCCTGGTATATTCAATAAGGAGAGTAAAAACCCTGGCTTTGATATAGTTATTGGCAATCCACCTTATGTAAACACCAAACTCATTAGCAAAATGGGATTGACTAAAAAACTGGAAGAGGAGTATGGATTTTGTGATGATTTATACAACCATTTTACTTTCAGGGGGCTTGAATTGCTGAAATCAGGTGGTTTGTTGAGTTACATTACTTCTGATACTTTCCTGACTTTACAAACCAAAAAGAATATGCGAATGCACTTTTTGGGCATTGCAGGCAGCAACACAGCCGAAGGACAAACAGATTTATTTGGTGAGCAATTACAGGAACATATTCCAGTTGCTAACCCAGATTTGTTTGGGAACAAAAAAACGGTTCAAAGCAGTTTGATTCCTGTAAAAACAGAAAATGCAAATCATCAGTTTTTGCCTGAATGCCGGGTAACTGAAATCATAAATACACCCAAAGCATTTGCAGCATTTGTTAATACTGCAATATTTACGATTGAAAAGGCAAGAGCAGAAATAAAATCCAATTTAACTTACATTGACATTCGATATCCTAATTCAGAAACATTTCAGATTTCTAATGACGAATGGAAGCAAATAAAAACATCAAAGGAAAATATTTCTGGCTGGGAAAGAATTTTAGATAAAAGCTTTAGTGCTTTAGGTCACAATAAAGCAAATTGGGAAGTTTCTCATACTTGCAATGGTGAGAAGGTATACAAAGACAATAATACAACATTGTTGAAATTTAAAATTTCCTTTGAGCCATATCGCCAAGCTATTAATTACTCTATTTTTTCACCGACAGAATATAATTGTCAAATACTTGAAAAGATAATAAAAGAAGCTAGACCTGCATTTGATACTTGGTGGAGTAAAATTGAAACATCAAGAGAAATTGAAAGAAATAGGGAAGCTCTGAAAAGAAATATTACTAAACTCAAAGCAGGAGAAACAACGATTATCGGCTTATTAATTGACGGTGGACAAGGACTTGCTACAGCTAATAATGGCAAATTTGTTGGTTATAATCCAAACAGTCGTTTTGCAGAAAGATGCAGAGAAACTAGAATTCAGAAATTATGGGAAGCAATAGAAAATGAACCTAAAATAAAAAGAAAGTTTGATGTTATTTCTAACTGCAATAGTTACGATGATGTAAAAGAAGTATTAGAAGATTTAAAGGAAACGCAAATTTGGGAACTGTTCGATGGCATTAAAGAGAAATTTGGTTTGAGAGTTTTTGGAAAAGGTTATATGTATCGTATCGTTCCTGAATCAATGATTTTTGATGTTGCAACAATAACAGAAAAGCAAAAACTGGAGGGAATAAAAGGAAAAAGAACTTTTGTTCCTTATGACAAAGGCGATAGAGAAGGAAATCGTTGGTATTTAGAAACACCCTATTTAATTGATTGGAGTGAAGAATCTGTTGATTGGTTGAAGAGCCACTCTGGTCATAGTGGTGCAGGTATGCCAGTTGTAAGAAATCCACAGTTTTATTTTAGAAATGGTTTTTGTTGGAGTGATGTCCTTGACCCAAGCAATCCTTATATAAAATGCCGTTTGAAAGGCAATACAGTTAATGACGTGAAATCAATGTCGTTATATGATGAATCTGGACTTGGCGATAAATATTTTGTTTTTAATATTAATAGCCGCCTTTTCAATAGAGTATTGAGGGAGTTCTTTAATGGGACTGTAGCAATTCAAATGAATGACATCAAGAAGCTACCCATCAAAATACCATCAGAGAAAGAACTGAAAGCATTCAATAAGAAGTTTGATGAATGTTTGGCAATCAAGAAAGAATATTTTGCAGGAGAAATAGACCGTGCAGAAATGAACGCCCAACTCCGCCCCATAGAAGCCGAAATTGACGAAATGGTGAACAAACTTTACGGCATAGAAGCCAAAGAAGAAATTGTAATTGAGGAGTTGGAAGAGGAGGTTTTAATAACAGAAGAAACGGAAGAAGATGAAGATTAGCCAACGCATTTTGCAAGCACATTGCCAAAGCCGCACAAGCCCACGCACAATCCAAAGCTTTGTCAAAGAGCTTGCAAAGCCAACGCAGGTCAAAATTGTTTTTAAAAAATTTCCCGACCCTTCAAAAAATAAAAAACGCCACCCACAGCCGACACTCAATGCCACAGAAACTCAATACTGACAATGGTTTGCAAGGACAGACGACAGAACACCAGCCGGTAACAGCGGTTTGGCGTAATGGCGGGTTCAGTGCTTCGTATGACAGTTTTGTGGTAGGTTCAAGTGCAGTTCTTCGATTGAACTTTTGTGCTAAAAATCCGCCACTACGCCAAGCCGCAAAACGTTA
>JAQVDG010000072.1 GCA_028698395.1 Weeksellaceae bacterium | reverse complement strand
AAAGTATCTCTACCGATATTTTAATTGGCTCAAAAGTCGCTTTGGATTCTTTAGCTCACAAAGGATATACCATCAAACTAACCGTAATTGATTCCGAAAATGAAACATCAACCATTGAAAGTTTAGTGAGTCGTTACGATTTTTCAAAATTTGATGCAGTTATCGGACCTCTTTTTGGTTCAAATTTCAAAGCTTTAGCAACCATCTTAAAAGGTTCCGGAATTCCTTTGGTTTCTCCTTTAAGTAATTCGGATGATTTAAAAGAATTAGAAAATGTTTTGTTGGTAACTCCTTCAGATAAAGCAATAGCCGATGCGGTAATCAATGAAATAAAAATCAATTACAAAGGACAAGCCATTCAAATTTTAACGGATGCACGGCACGAAGAATTATCCAAATACATTTCAGAACAATTGAAATCCAAAACCGGAGCTTCCGTTTCCATTACTAAAAATGCCAATGATTTAGTTCAAAAATCCGAAATGGTCAATGAAACTTTATCAGACGGAAGTATTGTAAAAAATGAATATTTCACTCCGCTTATTACTGTTTTGGTTTCTGATAATAATTCTTTGGGCAACTCTTATGTGGAAAAACTAAAAACAATGGATGCCGAAAGTTTACAGGCTTACGGTGTAAAATTCGTTTCAGCTTATGACATCAGCGAAAGAAATAAGACCAATATTCAAGCATTAAAAAATATCGGATTTTCTTTTGGAACCGTTCGTTTAGTAAATATTTACGGTGAAAAAGAACGCCATACTTTACAAAAATTCTTGGATACTTATTGTGCTGTTCCAAATGAATATCAACAAATTGGATTTGACATCATGTACGATTTAGTTGACAGAATGAACGAAAAAGGCGATGTACTTCAAAATTTAAGTAGTGAACACATTCGACTTTCGACTAAATTCAAATATGAAAAAGAAGGAAAAGCTTATGTAAACAAAGCCGTTCGTATTGTGCCTTTATTTACTTCACACGACGAATCACCCGATGATGGAGAAAATATATCAGAATAATTTTGACTATACAATAAGAGCTTTTGATGAAATTCAAAAGCTCTTTTTATAATTAACAATTCTTTACAAACAACCTTAATTCAATACATATTGAATTCCCAAGCTAAATCTTCCCATCTCCAAATTGGATTCATTACTAAGGTTCCACCAAGGTTTCCAGCCAAAATGAAAAACAACAGGCATACCGGCTAATTTGTAATCTAACCCAATTGACGGACGAAGTCCAAACCAAGTTCCTCCTTCGGCAAAAGCTAATTGAGCTCCTCCTCCTGCGTACCAACTTAATCCTTCTACGCTTTCAATATTCTGATTAAACGTATAATCTGCACCAAGAAGTGTATTACTTCCACCAAATAAAATCTGAGCATTTACAGCATTGTTTCCGCTTAAAAAGTGTTTATACTGTGCTCCCGCCAATGTAATTCCATTTCCTAAATCAATCTCCAAACCAACCGCATTATTGTAAGTTTGTGCCTGAGCAAATGGAGAAATCAAAAGCAACAAAAAACTTACTATTCCAATTAAATTCTTTTTCATTTTTCTTTATTTAGACTCCTAATTTTTGCAAATACTTTGCCAAAAGGACTCTTCTTACTTGCTTTTCATTTTCAGATTCTGAAAAATCTCACACTTAAAATTGGAAATTCATAAGGATTATTCCTAATTTTGCAACTCATTCTTATTCACACAAAATAAATACAAAATGCAACAACAGGCTTTACTGTTTTCCACACAAAGCAGTCGTGATTTAGCATTAAAAATTGCAGATTATTACGGAGAACCACTTGGAAATTTAAATATTGTCAATTTCAGCGATGGAGAATTCCAGCCGGCATTTGAACAATCTGTTCGGGGAGCTCGGGTTTTTTTAATCGGCTCAACTTTTCAACCCAGTGATAATTTAATGGAATTATTGCTCATGTGTGATGCAGCAAAACGAGCTTCGGCAGATAAAATAACCGTTGTAATCCCTTATTTTGGTTATGCACGACAAGACCGAAAAGATGCTCCTCGTGTTCCGATTGGAGCAAAATTAGTAGCTAAGATGTTATCTGCAGCAGGAGCTACTCGTGTTATGACAATGGATTTACACGCTGACCAGATTCAAGGTTTTTTTGAAATTCCGGTGGATCATTTATACGCTTCTACCATATTTGTGGATTATATTAAAGATTTAAAATTGGATAATCTAACGATTGCTTCACCGGATATGGGAGGAGCAAAACGTGCAAATAATTATGCTAAGCATCTAAATGCTGAAATTGTCATTTGCTATAAAGAACGAAAAATAGCAAATCAGGTAGAAAATATGATGTTAATTGGTGATGTAGAAGGTCGAAATGTTATTTTACTTGATGATATGATTGATACTGCCGGTACATTAGCAAAAGCTTCTGAATTAATCATAGAAAAAGGAGCAAAAAGCGTTCGAGCCATTGCAACACATCCGGTCTTATCAGGTAAAGCTTATGAACGATTAGAGGCTTCTCCTTTAGTGGAAATCGCAGTAACTGATAGTATTCCGCTAAAAAATAATTCCGTTTCTAAAATAAAAGTATTATCTTGCGCCCCACTTTTTGCGGATGTTATGCACAGAGTACATAACAGAGAATCAATTAGTTCGAAATTTATTATTTAATTTATATAAACATTTTTTTATGAAATCTATTACAATTCAAGGTGTAAAAAGAGAAAGCGTAGGCAAAAAAGCAACGCACGCCTTACGTAATGCTGAACAAGTACCTTGTGTTGTTTATGGTGAAGGAGAACCTTTGCATTTCTCAGCGGCTGAGAAAGAATTCAAAAGTTTGGTCTATACACCGGAAGCACACACAGTAAACTTGGAATTAGCAGACGGAACCAAACTTCAGGCTATTTTACAAGACATTCAGTTTCATCCTGTGACCGACCGAATCATCCATGCTGATTTCTATCAATTACAAGACAATAAACCGGTAGCTATCGAAGTTCCTGTACGGTTAAGCGGGCGTGCTCGTGGAGTTGTTGCCGGTGGGGTTTTACGTTTCAATATGCGTAAACTTAAAGTAAAAGCAATTCCGGCAAATTTACCGGATGAAATCGTTATTGATATTACATCAATGCGTATTGGACACAAAAAATATGTAGAATCAATCCGTACCAATGATTATACTATTTTACACCCGGATAATGCTGTAATCGTTGCCATTAGAACTTCTCGAACTGCTGTTGCAGACAATGATGAAGATGAAGAAGGAAGCGATGATGCTCCGGCTGAAGCCTCAGAAGGAAGTGCAGAATAAAAAATTCTGAAAATATTCATTAAAGCCCTGATAACACGGGGCTTTTTTATTACCTCAAATGTTGCTTCAAACGTCTGACTCGCTTGGCAAAGGCGGCACTTTTAAGTGCTAACTTTTGACCGAAGACGAGGCTTTGAAATTAAGTAAAAACTTTGATTCGAAGACGTTTCCTGCCACTTTCGCCAAACGAGCTGTTAGGCGGCGGCAATTTTCGCAATGCTTAATTTTCGTTTGCTAATTTTATTACTCGTTCCACAAGTTTGTCGTTTAGCCAAATCCCTTTATCTTTTAATTCATCCAGCAGTTTTTTTACGCTTTTAATTTTCCCTTGCTTTTTGGCTTTCAAAAGAATACCAAGTGTGCCTGTTACTTTTAAGTTGGCGTGCTTGGGTGATATCTTCCAAGTTTTTCGTCGATAATCACCAAATCGGCGTTTATCTCATTAGCCAAAATAATGGTTTCAGCTTCTCCTTTATCTAAATCTAAAAAATAAGATAACGATTTTTTATCCTTAATCTCCTTTATTTCAATCCAATCAATTTCCAATAAATTGATGTAATAGGATTTGTTTTTGCCGTTTTCAATTTCGTTGAATACTTCTTCCGGGACAATTATTCTTTGATATAAATCCTTTAACATTGAGAGTTCCCCGATTTTAAGAAGAGAAATTATTGGGGTGGTGTTCGAGACGATTTTACGCATTTTCCAAATCTTCGCTTAAGTCTTCAACATCCAAATAACTTACCTTGTATTTTCCAAGAAGATTCAGGAATTCCAATCTACTTATATTCAAAACCCTAGCGGCTATACCTGAAGATATTTTACCAAGTTCAAATAACTTGACTAAGGCAGAGATTTTCATTTCTTGTCCAAACTCTTCCAAATCCATTCGCATTGAATTTGCCAAAAATCGAGGATAATCTATTTTTATCGTCTCTGCCATAATTATTATCTTTTTACTTTATTAAATTTACGAATTTTTCATTTCTTAAAATAATTTTGTTTGGATTTCAGTTTTCTTTTGCTATCGCCTAACTTGTTTATAAAAGCTTTTACATTCTTAATCAGAAATTGTTTACGGTTAAAATAGTCCGCCAGAAGTAATAATCAGCAGTTTACTTTTTATTATATCTAATTCTAAAAAATGATTTGTTTTTGATTTTCCCACACCTACTTTTTTGTCAAATACTCTCATTTTAAACTACACAAAAAGGCTACCTTTTGGATAGCCTTTTTATTTTTATATAATTTAACTTTTTAAGAATTCTAATATCTTTCCAATACTACAACACGTCGGTTACAAGCTCTTCCGTCATCGGTTTCGTTTGTACACTTAGGATATAATTTACCAAATGCACGTACTTCCAAACGGTTTGCATCTACTCCTTCTTTTACAAGAGCATCTTTTACAGACTGTGCACGTTTTTCAGATAATTTCAAATTATACTCTTGAGATCCAATGCTATCTGCAAATCCATCAACAAAATAATTCACGTCTGTTTTGTTAATAAGCTCTGCTGCTGCTTTGATTTTATCACTGGAAGCTTCGGTTAAATCAAATTTGTTGTATTCAAACAAGATGTTTTCAAACACCAATTCAACTACTGGTTCTTCCACAATTTCAATCGGTTCTTCTTCCGGTTCAGGTGTAATTTCTTTCATGACTTTACATCCGTTCACACAATAGTATTCATCGGTTTCTTCACCATTTGGACATGGTTCAAGCGGGCATTCATCATTTCTGTCTTCGATTCCATCACCGTCAGAATCCGGGCATCCGTTAAACTCTTTTAGTCCCGGAACATCTGGACATTCATCTTCATCATCATAAATTCCATCGCCATCACGATCTGTTTTTCCAAATCGGAATGCTACTCCTGCTTTCGCTTGAAAAAAGTCGATATAATCTGACTTTGTTGCATGAACACTTACATACTGAAGTTCTAAGTTCAAACCAAATTTTGGTTTTATCCAGAGGTTCATTCCCAAACCTCCTGAAATAGCAAAATGGTCATTGCCGACAATGGCTCCATTTTCCAGAGCATCACCGGAAGCGTCCACTACTCCACTTAAAACATTTCCGTTGGCATCATATTCCACCGGACTGAATTCTAATCCTCGATAAGGCATTCTGTGGTAATTTGCTCCTAATCGTAAATAAGGGTCAAACCAAGATGTTTCTTTTAAAATATACCCGTTTGCGAAACGATAACGCAAACCTAAGCCCACTAAAGCCATGAACTCGTCATCAATCATCAAACGTTTGTTATCGATTTCTCCGATTGAAGCTTGTAAGTCAACCGAGAACGACCGATTTAATGTTCGGGCAATTGAAATTTGGGATAATGGAGGGACTAACGACCAATTACTTCCTTCGGTTAAGCCTTCTCCTAAACCTCGTGCGCTTGGGTGGTTTACTGCGTGTAAACCGCCACTAATATACCATTTTTTTAATGTGTTCTGTGCATAGCTTTCTACAGAAAAAAGCATTAAAAAAAGGGCAAATAAAATAGAAAACTTTTTCATATTCTCTTTTTAGAAATTTTGAATTTACTAATATATAAACATTTTTGATAAACAATTAATTTATTGCTAATTATTTGAATGATTTTGCGATTTTTTCTGCTTTTTTACTTTCAGAGTAATCATAAAACCCTTCTCCGGACTTTATTCCTAATTTTCCGGCTTGTACCATATTGACCAATAATGGGCAAGGAGCATACTTTGGATTTTTAAATCCGTCATACATTACATGTAATATAGAAAGACAAACATCCAAGCCAATAAAATCCGCTAATTGAAGAGGACCCATCGGATGTGCCATTCCTAATTTCATTACTGTATCAATTTCTTTTACTCCTGCTACACCATTATAAAGTGTTTCAATAGACTCATTAATCATCGGCATCAAAATGCGGTTAGCCACAAATCCGGGATAATCATTTACTTCTACCGGAGTTTTTCCTAATTCTTCCGATAAATTCATAATCATTTTTGTCACTTCGTCTGAAGTACTATAACCTCTAATGATTTCAACTAATTTCATAATCGGAACCGGATTCATAAAGTGCATTCCTATTACTTTATCCTGACGTTGCGTTACTGAAGCAATTTGTGTAATGGAAATAGAAGAAGTATTACTTGCCAAAATAGTTTCTTTGGACGTAATTTCATCTAATTGTTTAAAGATTTTTAATTTCAAATCCACATTTTCAGTTGCTGCTTCTACGACTAATTCTACATTTTTCACTCCTTCTTCCATTTGAGTAAAAGTTGAAATATTATTCAAAGTAGCCGATTTTTCAGTTTCGTCTATAGAACCTTTTGCTAACATTCTGTCTAAATTGGCAGTAATAGTATTCAATCCTTTTTCCAAAGCTTGTTCCGATATATCAATTAAGTTTACAGAAAAACCTTTTTGGGCAAAAGTATGAGCAATTCCATTTCCCATAGTTCCAGAGCCAATTACAGCAATATTTTTCATCTTATTTTAATTTTTATTAAATGCATTTATAATTTGATAAGCAATTCGTAAAGCCTCTGTTCCATCTTCTAAAGTAACCAAAGGTTTTGAATTATTATGAATTGCGTCTGCAAAGCTATTTAATTCATCTTTAATTGCATTATTTAATTTCACTTCCGGATTATCAAAATAAATTTGTTTTTTCACTCCTTCAGCATTTTGTAGAATCATATCCCACTCTCCCGGCACTTCCGGTGCATCTTTCATTTTTACAACTTCACAAGTTTTAGTCAAAGAATCAACTGAAATATAAGCATCTTTTTGAAAAAAACGGGTTTTTCGCATGTTTTTTAATGAAATCCGACTGGCGGTAATATTTGCCACACACCCATTTTCAAAAACCAAACGAGCATTGGCAATATCCGGAGATTCACTAATCACCGAAACGCCACTGGAATGAACTTCTTCAACTTTAGACTGTACAACACTTAAAATCACATCCAAATCATGAATCATCAAATCCAAAACAACAGAAACATCTGTTCCACGCGGATTAAATTCAGCCAAACGGTGTGCTTCAATGAACATCGGATTTTTAATTTTATCTTTTACGGCTATAAATGCCGGATTAAATCGTTCTACATGACCAATTTGACCTTTTACTCCGTATTCTTTTGCCAACTTAATAATTTCTTCTGCTTCTTCCACCGAACTGGCAATTGGTTTTTCAATGAAAATATGTTTTCCGGATTTAATTGCCTTTTTTGCACATTCAAAATGAGCAGAAGTTGGCGTAACAATGTCGATAATATCCACTTTTCCAATCAATTCTTCCAAAGTTGAAAACGCTTTAACTTCTAATTCTGCTTCCACTTTCTGAGCTACTTCTTCATCAAAATCAAAAAATCCAACTAAGTCTAATTTTTCAGATTCTTTAGCTAATTTTATGTGTATTTTCCCTAAATGTCCGGCTCCAAGAACACCTATTTTCAGCATCTTTTTAAATTTGAGTTTAAAAGTAATGAGTTTCTCTTAAATTTCGTCAATTTTGTGCAAAAATACAGAAAGTGATTGATGAATTAAAACATAAAGGAAAAAGAACGCAATTAATAAATTTATTACGCAACAAAGGAATTGAAGATGAAAATGTATTAGCCGCCATGAATGAAATTCCGCGTCATTTCTTTATGGACAGTGCTTTTGAGGAATTTGCTTACCAAGACAAAGCTTTCCCGATTGCTGCTAACCAAACGATTTCTCAACCGTTTACCGTAGCTTTTCAAACTTCTTTATTGCATGTAAATAAAGGTGATAAAATTTTAGAAATCGGGACAGGAAGCGGTTATCAAACTTCTGTTTTAGTAAAAATGGATGCAGAAGTTTATACCATTGAACGACAAAAAGAATTATTTGATTTCTCACAAAAAATGTTCAAAAAATTAAAAATTTCACCTCGTTATGCTACTTATGGTGATGGATTCAAAGGACTTCCTACTTTTCAACCTTTTGATCAGATTTTAGTAACGGCCGGTGCGCCGAGATTACCCAAAATTCTTTTAAAACAATTAAAAATCGGAGGCGTAATGGTAATTCCGGTTGGAAATAAAAATCAAAAAATGTACACCATACTTCGGGTCAATGAAAATGATTTTGAAAAAATGGAATTCGGTGATTGTGAATTT
>JAQVDG010000071.1 GCA_028698395.1 Weeksellaceae bacterium | reverse complement strand
TTTATACTTCATCTACCTTACCTATCTTTGCCGTTCGCAAAATTCACAGAATGAGAACTGAAAAAGATGAAAAACTCCATTTAGATGCGCTTCGATACCACGAAATGGGGAGAAAAGGAAAGATTGAAGTAGTTCCAACAAAACCACACGACACACAAAGAGATTTAGCTTTAGCTTATTCACCGGGTGTCGCTATACCATGCCTTGAGATTCAAAAAGATAAATCTACTGCTTATAAATACACTGCAAAAGGAAATTTAGTTGCCGTTATTTCAAACGGAACAGCCGTTTTAGGTTTGGGCGACATTGGTCCTGAAGCAGCAAAACCGGTAATGGAAGGAAAGGGTTTACTTTTCAAAATTTTTGCTGATATTGATGTTTTTGACATTGAAATTAACGAAAAAGATCCGGATAAATTCATTGAAACAGTAAAAGCCATTGCTCCGACTTTCGGAGGAATTAACTTAGAAGACATCAAAGCTCCGGAAGCTTTTGAAATTGAGCGAAGATTAAAAAAAGAACTCGACATTCCGGTTATGCACGATGACCAACACGGAACTGCCATTATTTCAGCAGCAGCTCTTTTAAATGCTTTAGAATTAGCTGATAAAAAAATAGAAAATGTGAAATTTGTAGTCAATGGAGCCGGAGCAGCTGCCATTGCCTGTACAAATTTATACATCGCATTAGGTGCTGATCCATCTAAAATTTTAATGTGCGACAGTAAAGGCGTCATTAATCATAAACGAGATGATTTAACGCCTGAAAAACAGGCTTTTGTACGTGAAACGGAAATTCACACATTAGAAGAAGCCATGAAAGGAAGTGACGTTTTCATCGGTTTATCCAAAGCCGATGTCGTAAACCCGGTTATGTTAAAATCCATGAATGAAAATCCAATTGTTTTTGCAATGGCAAATCCACAACCGGAAATTTCTTTTGATTTAGCTGTCAAAACCCGAAACGATGTCATTATGGCAACCGGACGTTCTGACTATCCGAATCAAGTTAACAATGTTTTAGGTTTTCCATTTATTTTCAGAGGTGCTTTGGATGTTCAAGCGACTAAAATCAATGAAGAAATGAAATTAGCCGCGGTTCATGCCTTGGCAAATCTGGCAAAAGAACCCGTACCGGAAATCGTAAATATGGCTTATAAAATTGGAAATTTAAGTTTCGGAAGAGATTATATCATTCCAAAACCTTTTGATAATCGATTGATTACCCGAATTTCATCAGCTGTAGCTAAAGCCGCCATAAAATCCGGAGTAGCTCAAAAAAACATTACAAACTGGAATGCTTACGAAGAGGAGTTGTTAAACCGAATGAATAACGATGAGAAATTAATTCGCATGTTACAAAATCGGGCTAAACAAGACCCTAAAACTCTTGTTTTCAGTGATGCAGATGAATACAATGTACTAAAAGCTGCTCAAATTGTAAACGATGAAGGAATTGCAAAACCTATTTTATTAGGCAATAAAGAAAAAATTGAAGAATTAAAACAACAATACGACATTCAAATTGATGTGCCTGTCATTGATCCAAAATCCAAAGAAACTGAAAGTGAGGTTGCTGAATTGGCTGAATTATTTTGGAAAAAACGCCATCGAAAAGGAATGACTTTGTATAACGCCAAACGACTTTTGACCAATCGGGATTATTTTGGTTCTATGATGATAGATGCAGGTAAGGCAGATGCTTTCCTAACAGGAAGCACAAAAAGCTATGCTTCTTCTCTAAAACCTATTTTAGAAGCTATTGGTTCGGCAGAAGGAATTTCAAAAATTGCCGGATTGATGATTATGATGACTAAAAAAGGTCCTTTATTTTTTGCTGATACCGCCATAAATTTAGATCCGACAGCAAAAGAATTGGCTAAAATCGCACGTATGACCGATTATTTGGTTCGTGGAATTGGAATTCGTCCTCGAATTGCTATGCTTTCGTATGAGAATTTCTCAGGACGAACCGAAACATCTAAAAAAGTGAAAGAAGCTGTTGAAATCTTAAACAAATTATATCCTAAAATGGTTGTTGATGGAGAAATTCAACCGGATTTTGCTTTAAATGAAGAGTTAATTACAGCAAATTTTCCTTTTTCAAAACTAAATGGAAAAAGTGCCAATGTATTGATTTTTCCTAATTTAGCTTCCGGAAATCTTTCTTATAAAATCCTAAGAGGAATTGAAAAATCAAAAGTAATCGGACCCATTTTAATGGGCATGAATCGTCCGGTTCATATTCTGCAAATGCGTTCGACCATTGATGAAATTGTAAATTTGGCAACCATTGCCGTATTGGATGCCCAACGACGAAAAAAATGATTGCACATTTAAATGGAAAATTAATCGAAATTCATCCTACCTATTTAGTCATAGAATGTGGAGGAGTTGGCTATAAAGTTAATATTAGCCTGAATTCCTATTCAAAAATAGGAAAAGAAGAAAACCTGAAAATCTTAACTCACTTAATTGTACGAGAAGATGCACAAATTTTGTATGGTTTTACTTCTGCACAAGAAAGAGAATTATTTTTACGTTTAATTTCCGTAAACGGAGTCGGTCCTTCATCGGGCATGACTATGTTGTCCTCTATGGAAGTAGATGAGATTTTAAATGCTATTATTACTGCAGATGCCAAGACACTTCAGAAAACAAAAGGAATCGGAGCCAAAACGGCACAGCGAATCATCATTGATTTAAAAGATAAATTAGAAGGAGATGAATTAAACTTTAACATTAATTCAAATTCCGGCAAAAATAAATCTAAGTCTGAAGCGTTATCAGCACTAGAGGTACTTGGAATTCCGTCAAAATCAGCAGAAAAAATCCTTGATATTATCCTCAAAGATTATCCTGATGCAGAAGCGGATGTATTAGTAAAAGAAACACTTAAAAGATTATAGTCTTTGGAACAATTTAAAAAATATATGAAGGGATTAACACGTTTATTTTCGGTTCTGTTTTTTCTATTCGCTTTATCAACAGCTTACGGCCAAGAAGAGGAATCCGACACACTGAAATATCCTTTTGACAATCAAAGTGGTGGTTTGTATTTAGACAATCAGATTCACTATGAAATTGTGTACGACCCAATAAAAGACCAATATGTACTTTGGCCAAAAATTGGTGACATCATAGTAGGCGATCCTATTTTTATTTCCAGTACCGATTACTTGTATTTGATTTTGAAAAGAAACATTGACACTTATTACAAAGAAAAATCCCGGGCTTTTGATGAAATGTACCGCTCTAATCAATTTGGCGATAAAGAAAGTGAGGATTCCGGCAATATTCTACCGAGTTTAAAAATCAAAAATAAAACCTTTGAATCCATTTTTGGAGGAAATGAAATCCAATTGATTCCGCAAGGTTCTGCTCAATTGGATTTGGGTATTTATTTACAAAAAATTGATAATCCACAATTACTCCCACAAAACAGAAAAACATTAACCGTTGATTTACAGCAACGTATTCAAATGAGTGTTTTAGGAAAAGTTGGTGAAAACTTACAACTAAAAGCTAATTACGACACTCAGGCAGGATTTGGTTTCGAGAACGAAATGAAATTGCAGTGGAAAAACATGAAAGAGGGAGGCGAAGATGATATTGTTCAAAACATTGAAGTAGGTAACATCAGTATGCCACTGAACACTTCACTAATTACCGGAGCACAATCTCTTTTTGGAGCAAGAACTGATTTAAAATTCGGGAATACTGATGTAACATTGGTTTTTTCTGAACAACGTTCTGAATCCAAAAATATTACCGTTCAAGGTGGGGGTGTTTTGACGGAATATAGTATCAATGCTGAAGAATATGATTATAACCGGCATTTCTTCTTGAGTCAGTTTTTCCGAGATTCTTATGACAACGCACTTTCCAATTATCCACAAATTTCAAGTGATATCGTCATCACACGATTAGAAGTTTGGAGAATCGACAAAGGAAATGCCAATCAGGAACAACGACGCTCCATTTTAGGTTTACGGGATTTAGGCGACAATGGCTCCTCTCCCACCAACGGTGCACTTTATAACCAAATCAGCTCTACACCGGGAATTCGTACTGCCAGTACAGCTCGCACTATTTTAAGCGGATATGCTTACAATGGACAGACGTATCAAGATGGTGAACATTATTTAGTCAATGAAAATGCAAAAAAATTAAATCCGGGCGAATATACTTTTTATCCTTCTTTAGGATACATTTCCCTTAATCAACCTTTGGTGGATGGCGAAGATTTATTAGCCGTTTCTTTCCAATATACTCGAAATAGTACACCGGGTGTCATTTATAAGGTAGGTGAAATGTCGGATGAACAAAGCCAGCTTTTAATTGTTAAATTAATTAAGCCCAACACAACCGTCAATACCGCATCTCCAATGTGGAATTTGATGATGAAAAATATTTATTCCATCAATGCTTTGAGTATTTCACCTGAAGATTTCATCTTAAATGTCGAATTCAAAGACAACAGTGAAAATTCCTCAGGAACTATCAATTATTTGCCCAACACACCGGTTCAAGACCAAACTTTATTACAAATAATGAATATGGACCGACTAAATTTGAACGGGAACTTACAAATGAGCGGTAATGGACATTATGGAGATGGTATTTTTGACTTTATAGAAGGAATTACCGTTGATTCAAATCGAGGAACGATTATGTTTACAAAGGTCGAACCCTTTGGAGCTCATTTGGCAAATGTATTGGGAGACCCGAATTCACCTTATGTTTTCAGTCAATTATATAAACAATTACCAAATACACTTTCTGCTGAAAAATTAGCTCAACGATACAAACTATCAGGTCGATACAAAGGAGAACACGGTGGCGGAATTCCACTCGGAGCTTTCAATGTTCCGGAAGGCTCAGTACGAGTAACCGCTAACGGTATGGAATTAATGGAAGGAGTTGACTATACGGTTGATTATCAATTAGGACAAGTAACCATTTTGAATGAACAATTAAAAAGTTCAGGTGTTCCAATTAATATCAGCTTAGAAAATCAATCCACATTTAATATGCAGAAAAAACGGTTTATAGGAGTTAATATCGACCATCATTTTTCAGACAGATTCGTTGTTGGTGGAACTTTTGTAAATTACCAAGAACGACCCATTACGCATAAATCCCAATTCGGTTCAGAACCGGTAAGCAATTCGATTTTCGGAATTCATACAGAATATAGTGGAGAATCGGAATGGTTGACCCGACTGACCAATAAAATCCCGGGAATTAAAACTGACCAAATTTCCCAAATCACTTTCACGGCTGAAGGTGCTTATTTAATGCCGGGACAAAATAAAGCAACCGGCGGAAATTCTTATATTGATGACTTTGATGACTCTCAATCTCGCATCAGTCTGATGGATGTAGGGTCTTGGAAATTAGCAAGTGTTCCCGGAAAACCTGCAGGTTACAACGGGGCTTCTCACCCTTATTTTCCAAACGGTTTAAATAGTGATGATTTAACCTACGGAAATGGACGAAGAATGGTGTCATGGTACACCATTGACCCGAGATTCTACGGAATCGGAGGAACTTCTCCTTCCGGAATCACCGATGCTGAACTTTCCCAACACCGCGTTAGAAGAGTAGAACTAAAAGAATTATTTGACCAAAAAGATATTACAGCAGGTACTTCAACCTATCTAAATACTTTTGACATTTCTTTCTATCCGGAGTTCAAAGGACCTTATAACGTCAATCCAACTGCAGTCGATACTCAAAATTGGGGAGGTGCTATGCGTCCTATTTCTGTTACCAACTTCATTGATTCCAATGTAGAGTATTTAGAATTCTGGATGATGGATCCTTATGCAGACGGAATAGGTGGAACGGGAGAACTACTAATCCATTTAGGAAATGTTTCAGAAGACATTTTGAAAGATGGTCAAATGATGTACGAAAACGGTATGCCTCATTCCGGAAATGAAGCTAAAATAACCGAAACCAATTGGGGAAAACAACCCGAAAATTATCCGATTATTTACGCTTATGAAACCGAAGGAGCTGCGAGAAAACAACAAGACTTGGGTTATAACGGTTTAACCGATGCCGAAGAAAGTGCATTATACGGAATTGCAAATATCAACCCGATTACCGGAGAAAATGACCCGGCATCAGACAACTACGTTTATCCAATGGACGATCGTTGGTCGCAATCACCAGATGCTAGCTCAATTGTTAAACGCTATAAATTTTTCCAAGGTTCACAAGGAAATAACTCAACCGACAATATGATGCATTCATACAGTACACAACCGGATGCTGAAGATATTAACTTGGATTATAACTTAGACCAAACAGAATCTTATAACCAATATACAATTAAAATTAGCCCGTCTGATTTATTAAATAACACCAATAATTTAATTGTTGCTACGAAAGAAGTCAATGTAAACCTCCCCAATGGTCAAACAGAATCTGTGAAATGGTACCAATTCCGGATTCCGGTTGATAATTTTGACACAGATCTTGATGGCGACGGTGTTGATGATTTATTTACAGAAGAACATTTTTCTGCTGCCAAAAGCGTACTGTCTTCCGTTCGGTTTATGAGAGTTGTAATGCGTGGATTTACGCAAGAAACCACCGTTCGTTTTGCTACTATGGACTTAGTAAGAAGTAATTGGAGAAGGTACCCAAAAATTTTATTCCCAATTCCGGGTTCGGCTTCAGATGAAGAAGGAGTAGATGCTGACCCATTCTTAGCGAATTTAGAAATCGGACAAGTTAATGTTGAAGAAAATTCAACCAATATTCCTCCTTATGTTTTACCTCCGGGAGTAGAACGCGAACAAATGCAGGGAACAACCGGCTATCAAAGTCAAAACGAGGCTTCTATGGTTTTAAAATCCAAATTAAGTGCTTCCAGCCCGACTAAAGCGGTTTACAAAAATACCAATCTGGATATGAGAAGATACAAACGAATGGAAATGTTTGTTCATGCTGAGGATTTATTGGATGGAACCAATCAAAATTTAGATGAAAACACAAAATTATTCATTCGTTTAGGAAGTGATTATTCCGACAACTATTATGAATACGAAATTCCACTAAAATATACTGCACGGACACAGGATACAAATCCTGACCGAATTTGGCCGATAGAAAACCGAATTGATTTGTGGACAGATTCTTTTGTTGATGCTAAAAAATTACGGGATGCCGACCAAGATGCCAGTGTTTTAAAACGTTATTCTTTTATTCCGGATGAAGAAAATCCAAATAAAGTGATTTATGTGAAAGGACGACCTTCTTTGGGAGGAATAACCTCTGTAATGATTGGACTTCGTTCTACCAGCACACAAGACAAAGAGGTTTTGGTATGGGTAAACGAACTTCGTTTGAGTGAAATCGACAGTAAAGGCGGTTACGCTGCCATGGCAAGCCTTGGATTTACTTTAGGTGATTTTGCACAAATTCAACTTTCCGGAAGTATTCGTTCAGAAGGATTTGGTGCTATAGACCAAGGTCCGAGTAACCGAAGTCAAGAAGATTACAGAGATTATGCCGTAAATGCTCAGATTAAATTGGATAAATTTTTACCTGAAAAATGGGGAATGGAAATTCCGTTCAATGTATCGATTAGCGAACAATTCTCTGATCCAAAATACAATCCGCTCGATAATGACGTTTTATTTGATGAAGACCCAAGAAAAGAACAGCTAAAAGATGTTGCCCGAACTTATTCTCAACAAAAATCATTTGCGTTCAGTAATGTCCGAAAACAAAAAATAAACGGAATGCCGGCTAAATTCTACGACCCATCCAACTTCTCTGTTTCCTTTATGTATGCGGATGATTACAGAAGAGATATTTATACTGCTTATGATTTAACTAAAAATTTAAAAGCCACTTTGAATTATAATTATAGTTTTCCTTCCAACTTTATCCGTCCTTTAAAAAACTGGAGACCGGTACAGGATTCTATGAGAACAGCAAAATATTTACAATTTGTCAAAGAATTTAACGTTAATCCACTTCCTACTCGATTATCGTTCAGAACAGACATTGATCGTGTTTATTCTGAAAGACAATACCGAGATTTGAATCAATTCTTTGGTGACTCCAATTATATTTTCCCAATTGCTTTTAGTAATAACTTCTTGTTCTCTTGGCAATATAATGTTGGATTTGATTTAACAAAATCCCTACGTTTGGATTACACCTCTTCTACCCGAACTTTAAATGACGGAGCAGCTTTTGAATATGCTGATAAAGGACTCATTTGGAATGATTTCTTCCGAATTGGACGACCGGTTAATTACGACCAACAAGTTCAAATCAACTGGAAAGTGCCTTTGCAATTCTTCCCTTATATGAGTTGGGCAAATCTTGAATTCGGTGTGAGTACAAACTATAATTGGCAAGCTCGTTCTACCGTTTTCTTAAATGCTCCGAATACGAATGGACAAGGTTTAGGAAACATTGCGCAAAATTCAAGGAATTTTAATACTATCGGAAATTTTGATTTAACAAAACTCTATACCGAATTCCCGGGTTATTCACAAATGGATTCGATAAAAA
>JAQVDG010000070.1 GCA_028698395.1 Weeksellaceae bacterium | reverse complement strand
AAGTAGCAGGATTAATGACAAAGACACTTATGATAGGTTAATGGAGATGGGATATAATCCCGCTTATGCAGAATGAGCCACGCAGACAGTATTGAAAGAAACGATGATTTGGAATTATTATTAGATGTTTTGTCTTCCTTTAAAGACAAAAATGACAATCATCCTAAATTTACTTTATTTCTAAACCCGGCGAATCCTGATTTTGAGAAAATCAAAGAGTCTGACTTTGCAGCGTACTATTTTGAGCCTTTTACCAAAACACTTAAAAAATATGATAATACAGATAAGATAATTGATTTGTATAATGAAGGTATTAAAGAAGATTTGATAAGCATTCAGTTTCACGGTAGGGAGCACTTGCAGTTTAATAGATGGTTAAAAGATTTAAGAGTCGGAAATAAGGATCTTATAAATGGTTTTGAAGCAAGATTTTGGGGCTTCTCCAAATCGTATGCTCCTCTTCTTGATAAAAATTATCGCGCAGCTTTCGATGTCGACGATTCTGAAGATTTAAAAAGTCAAAAAGAAGCAATCATTTCTGGAGTTGAGTTAATCAGAAATATTTTCGACATTGTACCCACTGTCTTTGTAGCACCAGACGGACCTTATAATTTAAGCTTAAACAAAACCCTTCATGAAGCTGGAATTAAATACATTGGGTTAGCAAAAATACACAGGGAACCTCTTGGCAATAGTAAGTATGCAACGAAATATTTTTGGTTGGGTAAAAATCTTAAAAAAGATGGGTTGACTATAATTACTAGAAATTCTATTTTTGAACCAAACAAATCTGAAAATCCAGATTGGGTACTGTCCTGTATGAAAGAAATAGAAAGTGCTTTTAGATGGAAGAAGCCCGCAATTATTAGTACGCATAGGGTAAATTACATTGGAACACATTCATCTGCCAACCGGGATAGTGGTCTCAAACAACTATCCCAACTACTCAAAGAAATTACCAAGAGATGGCCTGATGTGGAATTTATGACTTCTGCTGAATTGGGTGAATTGATTTCAAAAAGAGGAAAGTAATGCTTTCACAATTAAAAAATTATCTTGCTATTATAAATCGAAATCTAAGAGGTTGGCGTACCAATAGAAAAATAGTTGTCATCGAAAGCGATGATTGGGGAAGTATTAGAATGCCTTCAAAAGAAGTTTATGATATTTGTTTAAAGGCAGGATATCGTGTTGATCTTAACCCTTATGAACGATATGACTCACTTGCCTCTAAAGAAGATTTAGAACTTCTATTTGACTTGCTTCTTTCATTTAAGGATGTCAATGGTAAACATCCTGTCATCACAGCTAATTGTGTTGTGGCTAATCCCGATTTCGAAAGGATCAAAGCAAGTAATTATAAACAATACCATTATGAGTTGATTACAGAAACATTTAAGCACTACCCTGAACACTCTAAAAATTTTGAACTTTGGAAAAAGGGTCATTCATTAGGTGTTTTCCATCCACAGTTTCACGCAAGAGAACATTTAAATGTAAGCAAATTTTTAACAGCCATACAAAATAGCGACCCTGATGTTCATTTCGGGTTTATAAACAAAATGCCTGGTTGTATTAGTAAAGGAACTGTTAACCCCAGCAATCTCTATGTCGAAGCTACCCGTTTCGATTCTGAATCAGACAGGAAAGATAAACTCGACATCTATCTTGACGGATTAAGGCTCTTCAATCAATTGTTTGGATATGAATCTGAATCAATTATCCCACCAAATTATACATGGGATACAAGCTACAATTCAGTTGTTCAGAGGCTAGGAGTTAAATATATTCAGGGTCAGCGAAAAATGAGAATTCCAGTTCCTGATTCAAAATCCAAATATCTTAGTAGAGTTATAGGAGAAAGAGATGATAATGGGTTAATAAATTTAACCAGAAATATTTCAGTTGAGCCATCACTTTCCAATCTGTCAAGAGACGTAAATAAAGTATTACATGAAATCGAATTAGCTTTTAAATTTAATAAACCAGCAATAATCAGTAGCCACCGCATTAATTATATTGGTTATATTAATGTTTCCAACCGAGATACAAATTTGAAATTACTAAACCAAATTTTGGATCATGCTTTAAAAAAATGGCCAGATATCGAATTTATGACATCAGATCAATTAGGTAACATTATTGAGAAAGAACATAATGATCGCTATACATAACAGCACCACAGGTTTTCACCCGAGATGGATCGCATGGTGCGAGAAAAATAATGTCCCTTTTAAACTGGTCAACTGCTATGACAATGACCTGATCGAGCAGTTGCAGGATTGCAAGGGGCTGGTGTGGCACCATTCCCACAACGATCCGAAAGCATTGCTTGCAGCCAAACCCATTCTTTTTGCTTTGGAACAAGCAGGCATCAAAGTCTTCCCAATCTTCAACACAAACTGGCATTTCGATGATAAGCTGGGTCAAAAATACTTATTGGAAGCTATCGGAGCGCCTTTAGTTCCTACCTATGTCTTCTATGATAAAAAGACCGCTTTGAAATGGGCTGCCTCAACAACTTTCCCGAAAGTGTTTAAACTCAGGGGAGGTGCAGGTTCATCCAATGTTAAACTGGCAAAAACCCATAAAGCGGCAAAAACTTTAATCAATAAAACATTCAGTAAAGGATTCAGTAATTACGATGCTTGGGGAAGCCTGAAAGAACGTTGGCGTAAATGGCGATTGGGAAAAACTTCCATTACTGATGTGATTAAAGGTATTGTGCGTTTTATTTATCCACCACCTTTTGCGAAAGCTTTGGGAAAAGAAGTAGGCTACGTTTATTTTCAGGAATTTATCCCCAACAACGACCACGATATACGTGTAGTCGTTATTGGTGATAAGGCCTTTGCCATAAAACGTATGGTGCGTAAAAATGATTTCAGGGCTTCGGGAAGTGGTAAAATTTTATATGAAAAATCTCTATTCAATGTGAGTGATATTAAACTTGCTTTTGGTATTCACAATAAACTGAAAAGCCAGTGCACAGCTATGGATTTTGTTTACGATAAAGATCAACCTAATGTGGTGGAAATTAGTTATGGATTTTCACCCGAAGGTTATGATTCCTGTCCTGGCTATTGGGATAAAGAGCTAAATTGGCATGAGGGTGAATTTGATCCTTATGGTTGGATGGTAGATGAAATATTGAAAAAATAATGAACGATAAGAAAAAGATTTGTTTGGTTATCTTATACTTAAATCACTGGAATTGAATCATTATAAGTAAAAAAAGCAGTGAATAAAAAGAAAATTATATTTATAATTCCAACTCTCAGAACAGCAGGTGGATCAGAACGAGTAATTTCGGAACTTGCCAATTACACTGCGGAAAATTCATTACATGAAACCCATCTGATCATTTTAGCTAAAGGTGAAATATTTTTTGAGATTTCTCAAAAAGTGATTATTCATCAACCGGCCTTTAATCATAAAAAATACTCAAGACTTGTCTTTTCAATTTTGTTGATGGCTGATTTGCGTAAAAAAGTCAAAGTAATTAAACCTGATGTTCTTTTAAGTTTTGAAGAGATGTATAGTTCTTTTGTATTGATGGCCACTTTATTTCTTGGATATAATGTTTTCGTCTCTGATAGAAGTAAGCCCGATAAAAACTGGGGGTTTTTCTTTAATAAACTAAGAAAGATTCTTTATCCCTTTGCCAAAGGAATTATTTCACAAACAACTTATTCTAAAAAATTCTTGTCAAAGGAAATTGGACATAAAAATATTGCAATTATTCCTAATCCGGTGAAACCTTTTCCAGCTAATCATACTAGTAAGCAAAATGTAATTTTATCTGTTGGCAGATTAATCACAACAAAAAAAATTGATCTATTGCTCAAGATTTTTTCAAACATTAACAATTCAAATTGGCAGTTGTGGATTGTTGGCGATGGCCCTCAAAAGGAGAATTTAGAAACTCTGACGAAAGAGTTGGGCATATTTCAGAAAGTTGTATTTTGGGGAAACCAAAAAGATGTAAATCAGTTTTATTCCAAAGCAAAAATATTTGCCTTCACTTCCATTTCCGAAGGATTTCCTAATGCAATATTGGAAGCAATGGCAGCGGGCTTACCAACAATTTCTTTTGATTGCATAGCGGGACCTTCAGATTTGATTATAGATAACATAAATGGTTTCCTTATACCTGAACTTGATTTATCAGCATATCAGGAAAAGTTAGAATTACTTATTAATAATAAGGAAGTTCGGAGTATATTCTCTGAAAATGCTCTTACAGAATCAAAAAAGTATTTTATAGATAAAATTGGTGATGCTTATTTAAAATTTTTATTCAATGAAAAGAAGAATACATAGAATATTATTCCATTCGGCTAAATTTATTGTTGGCCTGACTGTTTACATAAATGGAAAACTTTACATGAGTTTATATAGATTTCTATTGAAGTTCTCTGGCTTAAAAATTAATGGCACGCCTAGATTTATTGCAAAAAGCGTAAAATTTGATGACTTTGATCTTATTACTATTGGAGATAGGTTAGTCGTATCATCTAATGTGATTTTCTTAACCCATGATTATAGTTTTACTACCAGCTTAATTTCAATAGGTGAAAAGCCAAAAACCGATATCGGTATGTTAGGTCCTATTACAATTGGGAATAATGTTTTTATTGGAATGAATAGCATGCTTTTGCCGGGGACAATAATTGAAGATAATGTAATTATAGGGGCAGGCAGCATCGTTCGTGGCAGAATTCCAGCAAACTCAATATACTCAGGTAATCCTGCAGGATTCATATGTGATATTAGAGAACATGCAAAAAAAATGAAAGAAAAGAATTATTTGAAAAGAATAGATAAAAAATGAAAGTCCTTCAAATAAATTCCATAGCAAATACTGGAAGTACTGGTCGCATTGCTGAAGATATTGGAAGGATACTCCTTGAAAATAATCATGAGAGTTTTATTGGGTTTGGTCGTTACGCGAGACCAAGTGCATCAAAATTAATTAAAATTGGGTCTTCATTTGATTTAATAATCCATGGCATTAAGTCTAGAATATTTGATCTTCACGGTTTTGGAAGCTCACTTGCAACAAAACAATTTATTAAAGAAATTGAAAAAATAAATCCTGACATTATTCACTTGCATGTTTTGCATGGATATTATCTAAACGTAGAGATTCTTTTCAGATATCTAAAAAAAGTCGAAAAACCTATTTTATGGACATTTCATGATTGCTGGTCATTTACAGGTCATTGCAGTCACTTTGATTTTGTAAACTGTTATAGGTGGGAAAAAGAGTGTTTCTCATGTCCCAACAAAAAAGGATATCCTGCCTCTTTGATAGTGGACAATTCTAAGGCAAATTTTAATCGTAAGAAATCGCTTTTTCAAGAAGTGAAAAATATATCAATTGTTTGTCCTTCCAATTGGCTGAGTAATCATGCAAAAAGATCATTTTTTAAAGATTATCCAATTCATACTATTTACAATGGTATAGACCTAAATGCTTTTACACCATATAAATCTAATGGATTTCAAAAAAAGTACAACATAAATTCAAAAGTATTTGTTTTAGGTGTAGCTAATGTTTGGACATCAAAAAAAGGATTTGATGATTTTTTAGAACTTAGAAAAATTTTAACGAATACTATTGGAATTGTATTGGTTGGTCTTAAAGTGAAACAAATTAAAAATCTTCCACTAGGTATTTTTGGAATTACACATACCGAGTCCATAGCTGAATTAACTTCACTTTATTCTATGGCTGCTGCTTTTGTCAATCCTACCTATGCAGACAACTTTCCTACCACCAATATAGAAGCATTGGCTTGTGGCACACCTGTAATTACCTACAATACTGGAGGCAGTCCAGAAGCTGTTGATGAAAACACCGGAATAGTTGTTGAAAAGGGAAATCTTGAGGCTCTTGCGAAAGCAATCGAAAAAGTAGTTGAGAAAGGAAAGGATCATTACCGTCCGCTTTGTCGGGCAAGAGCAGAAAAGTATTTCAACAAAAACGACAGGTATCAGGATTATTTAAAAATCTACGAGCAGTTAATTTCACAGAACTCCACTGTACAAAAAAACAAGTTTCACTGAGTAAGAGTAACACAGAGGAATCACAGGGTATCACTGTGTAACAAAAATTCACCGTGCAACTCTGCGCCATACACCATGAAACACTGTGCAACTAAAAAAATCATCATCCAAAAAAAAGTAAAAATTTAATTATGAAGGATATTTTAATTACCGGCGGCGCCGGTTTTATCGGTTCCAATCTCGCACTCAAATTACTGGATAAAGGATTTCGAATCACAATTTTGGACAATCTTCACCCGCAAATTCATGGCCAAAATCCAACAAAAGATTCACCGCTTTATCAATCAGTCAAAGATCAAGTGTCATTCATTCAAGCATCCATAACTGATCGGCCCTCACTTGAATATGCAATTAAAGGTCAGGATTGTATTGTACATCTTGCAGCAGAAACCGGCACAGGGCAATCCATGTATGAAATTGAGCGTTACAATCAGGTGAATATTGGAGGTACCGCCTTATTGCTAGATATTCTGGCCAACAAGCCACATGAAGTCAAAAAAGTAGTAATAGCCTCTTCGCGTGCAATATACGGAGAAGGTCGTTATTGGGATGATCAACTCGGTTTTGTTTACCCAAACCACCGAAGCGCAGCAGATATGGAAGCAGGGGATTTTGAAGTTAAATATCCGGGAGCATCTGCTTTAAAGTTAAAGGCGACAGACGAGAACTCTTTGATACATCCTTCTTCTGTTTACGGCATCACCAAACAAGTGCAGGAACAATTGGTTATGACTGTATGCCCTGCGATAGGAATTGCCCCGGTTGCCTTTCGTTATCAGAATGTTTATGGACCCGGCCAGTCATTATCAAACCCTTATACAGGTATCCTGTCTATTTTTTCTACTTGCATTCTGCAAAACAAACCCATCAATATTTTTGAAGATGGAAAAGAATCAAGAGATTTTGTTTTTATCGAAGATGTGGTTGATGCTACTATTCTTGGTATTGAAAACGAGGCTGCAAATGGTGTGGTTTTCAATGTTGGCACGGGTGTGGCAACCTCAGTAATTCAGGTAGTGGAATCTTTGATGGAAAATTATGGCATCAAAGTTCCTTTCAATATATCCGGTAACTACCGGCTGGGTGACATCCGGCATAATTTTGCGGATATTTCAAAAATAAATTCCCTGCTAGGCTTCAGTCCCAGGGTAGGCTTCAATGAAGGTATCCGACTATTTACCGATTGGGTGAAGAGGCAAAACCAGCTTCCATCCGATCAGTACGAGGCTTCTTTGGAAGAAATGAAATCAAAAGGTTTATTGAAATAAAATGTCCGTTAATCTTGTAAATAAAAAAATCTTGTTGTTTGTCCCGGGAGGCAGAGGCATTTATGGCACTGCTGTAGCAGCTGAACTGGAAGAAAGAGGGGCAACGGTAGCTGTTTTTGATGAAAGACCCTCGCAAAAAACTTTCACTAAAATTGCGTTTCGTTTAGCAAAAAAACAACTGAAAGCCTTTTTTTTAAACTATTTGACGAGCATAATAAAGCAAAATAAACACATTGCCTTTGATTATATTTTAATAATAAGGGCAGAGGCTTTCACTCCAGCAGCCATGAAACTGCTTAAGGAAACATACCCCAATGCAAAAACCATCCTTTATCTTTGGGATTCTGTTAATAACACCAATACTGCTGAATTATTCCCAATCTTCGACAGGATACTTTCATTTGATCGATTTGACGTTGAAAAATATAACCTGATTCACAGGCCGCTTTTCTTTATTAACGATTACCGCAAAATTGCACTTCATGCGGAAGTAACAAAGGATGTATTGTTTATAGGCAAAGTTCACAGTGACAGGTATGCTTTCCTTTCTTTAATGGAACAAATCCTTAACAAGAATAATTTCTCAACCTATTTTTATCTTTATTTACCCAGCAGTTTACTCTACTATCAAATGAAACTACAAAATGCTGATTTCAAAAAGGCAAAGAAAAAAGACTTTCATTTTAAAATGATGCCGGCAGCACAGGCAGCACTATTGTTGGGCCAGTCCAGAGCCTCCCTGGACGCACAACATCCGGCTCAAACAGGCTTAACAATGAGAACATTGGAAGTTTTTGGTGCAAAGCGTAAACTGATAACAACAAATCAAGACATTAAACACTACGATTTGTACGATGAACAGAATATTTTAGTTGTCAACAGGAAAAATCCAAAAATTGATCTTGAGTTTATAAGATCACCATATAAAGAAGTTTCATTTCAAGTTTATGAAAGGTACTCTCTTCAAGGCTGGACTAATGACTTGTTCTATAATCTGTAGGAGATAATCAAAAGGCATACCATGTATAGAAATTTGATAAAGTGCATTCTTGATTTTATTATTGCTCTTTTCATTCTCATTATTTTTTTGCCGATTATTATTTTGATATCTATGCTAGTTGCAGCAAAATTATCAGATAACCCCTTTCTCATCCAACCCCGTCCCGGCAAAAAAAGTAAAATCTTCTATCTCATCAAGTTCAAAACAATGACCGACAAATGCGATGC
>JAQVDG010000069.1 GCA_028698395.1 Weeksellaceae bacterium | reverse complement strand
TCTTATTTGATCCTTTGTCTTTTTAGGCACTTCTTTTTCCCTTTGTTCCTTACTAGGTATGGCAAAGCTAAATCTTATGCTTGCAATATCTTGCTGATGCTCCTCAATGATTTGCTGAGGAACAGCTTTGCCAATAATTTCACCAATCTCTATTATTGCATGATCAACCATCGTCCTTCCAATTACATTCCGATTTTCAATCAATAAATTAAAAACCTTCTCCAACGCATCCTTCTCCCTTATCGGCATATTAAAAATACTGTATTCCGGATCGTCATAAAAATATACCCCATCCTTTACCTTTATAGGGGCTTCAAAACCAAGCGAATCACTCTTCATCACCCTCAGATCATCCCTGATTGTTCGCTCGCTCACTGTTCTATAAACACCCCTAGCCTCGCCCAAAGCCTCTGAGCAGTTTTCTATCATCACTGCTATGGTGCAGGGTCTGAACCGGTTTTGCAAACAACGATCGATCGTCTTGTAGCGGATTAACGCATTCAAATTTTGTGGCATAAGTCGTTTTTATTTTTTCAATTGCAGATAGACTGCAATTCGGTTAGGCATCTTTGTCCAAAATTAAAAAACTTATCACTATGTCCAACAAAAATCAAACCTTCATCATCCTCGATCGCTCCGGCTCCATGCAAAGCATCCGGCACGACACTATCAACGGCTTCAATCAATTCCTTAAAGATCAGCAAAAAAACAATCCTGATTGTCAATTATCGCTCGTCCAGTTCGACCACGAAATTGACGACCTCTACATCGAAGCGCCAATCAAAGAAGTAAGTCCACTTAACCCAAAAACTTATGTACCGCGCGGCACAACAGCCCTGCTCGATGCCATTGGCTTCACCCTCGACAAAGCCAGCCTTATCACTGTGCCCAAAACACAAAATGCTAAAGTGATCGTAGTGATCATCACTGACGGTCAGGAAAACAGCAGCGAAACGTTCAACAAAGATCAGGTATTCGACCAGATCAAACTTTTAAAAGAGAAACACAACTGGCAATTCATCTTCCTGGGAGCCAATCAAGATGCCATACAGGAAGCGCAACACCTTGGCATTGCCCGCGAACAAGCCATGACTTTTGCCTCGGATAAAGAAGGCACACTAAATATGTTTTTCGACCTGAGCCACAACATCTCTCTCTGCGTAAACGATAATGCATCCCTGGAGTTTTCCAAAGCCCAACGGGCAAAACAATCCAGAAAAACCAAAGATTCCTAAACCTTTCAACACTTTTATTCAATGGCAACACTACTTTTCCTTTTCACCTTATTCACAGCAAGCCTGATCATCATTGCCTACAACCGTTTTGCCTGGCAAAAAGGCTGGCCGGTAGGCAAAATATTCGATTCTGATGCCAGCCTGATAAAATACATTGCTATGCTGTCTATGCTTACCTCTTTTATCGCTGCTTTCTACTTTGCAACTTGGTACTACGTATTGATCGCAGTTCTGCTTTCCTGGTTTTTAGGCACTACCATCACAGCCCTCTTTAGATCTACCACACAAATAATTGCCATTGTGCTATGGATTACATCATATCTATTCCTCTTGTACGCCCTGATCTAATTATATAAATTCCATGTTCAGCACATTAAATAACTAATTCAGAACCCTGAGAAAAAATTACTCACACCATGAATACATCATTATCCAAAGAATATTTAGCAGGCTGTGAAGCACTTGAGAATGAAGATTATGAAGATGCAATTCATTATTTTTCGAAAGCTATTGCTTCCAATCCAGATGATATTGATGCCTTAATTAAAAGAGCTGATGCTCATTTAGAAAATGATGATATAGCAAGTTGTGAAAAAGATATGATGCTGCAAATCGAGTTCTATACCAGAATGCTTAATAATCACCCGAATGATTTTAACTTACTACTTAAACGTGCTGAGGTTTATAAACTATTGTTAATGGAATCAAAATCTCAAAAGGATTATGAGCAGGCCATAAAGATAAAGCCGAATACTATTGAAGCACATCTTGGTTTAGCGTTATTGCATACTTTTCGTTGTCCCCGAAAACTTGATGAAGCAGAAAAAATATTTATTAAAATTCTGGATTGGCAACCTGAACACAGCAGAGCATTGTATCACCTTGCATTGCTTTATAACATTAAAAATGATAATGAAAAATCAATCCACTTCCACAAAAAATGCATTAGTGGAGAAGGTGATTATGAATTTACATCTTATAAGTCATTAATCAGGATATTTAGAAAACTTAATTGCTACAATGAAGCGATATCTTGGATGAAAAAATTCCTTATAAAGTTTACTGGATCACCTTCGGATTATCTGAATTTAGCTTATTTATATGTTGATAATGAAGAATATGACGAGGCACAGCTTTTCCAGACCATTGCATTAGCTCTTGCAGGTGAGAAAGAACATATTTTATTTAGTTCAGCGCAATTGTATGCTCAAATGAAGATTTGGCACAAAGCCATTGAATTCATGGAGAGAACAATAAAGATCGATCCCCGACCCTCTTACCAGCGCTATAAATCTAAATTGGAACAAAACCTCTAACAAATTCAGATCAAAAAAACAGCTACCGCGCGAATCCTTTCGCGTGGAGATAAAACTCTTAAACCCGTAAACCCTTAAAAACCAAACATCATGTCACAAAAAAACGCCCCCATCATGCCTCCCGGTTACCACATCGGATTAAACGTTCTACTCAACATCTTTGTTGGCACCTATTACCTTTATGTAGCCATTGAAAACTTCAACAAAGGCATTTACGCAAATCCATATTATGATCCAACTACTTTTTCAGGAGCAATTGGTAACATAACAGGTACCCTCTTTACTGGATTTATTCCACCGTTACTTATTGCCCTTATTGTTATGATATTTAAGCGATCCCTATTCCTAAATACATTCATTACCAGCTTGTATATCACACAAATACTCCTAATAATTGTCCTTGTTAGTTCTATTTCATGAATCACATATCTTCACATGTCAAAACTATATTAATCATACATTCAAAACATAATCAAAATAATCCAAAAGCTTGGCGTAGTCTGTGACTACATCATGTCAATTCTTAATCCATCAACTTATAAACCCGTAAACTCATTAACAATACAACCATGTCAACCTCTGAATCCAACACATCAACTTCATTCGAAGCCATTACTCAAAATGAACCCCTTCATCCTGAAAGTCAAACAAACAATAACCAGCCTTCATCAAAATTAAACCTCTTACTAATCAGATTAATAGCCTATTTAATAGATGGTTCCATATTATTTTTCTTAAACTCTTTAATCTACTTATTTACTGATGGTTCACCAATTCACCCATCCGATGCCATCTTTACAATTGCCAATCGCCTGGCATACATGAATACATCCTACGGCTTTTTAGTATTTCTTCTTTATAATGCCGCTTTCGAATGCAGTCCTTTTCAAGCCACACCAGGTAAAGCTTTATTGCAGCTAAAAATAAGCAGTGTTGATGGCCAGCGAATCAGTTTCTGGAAAGCTGTCTTGCGCAACCTCATAAAACCGCTTTCAATTATAATGCTCTTCATGGGCTACATCATGATGCTTTTCAACAAAAAATCACAGACTTTGCACGACTTGATTACAAATGTCATCGTATCAAAAGGAAATATTCCAGGTTTTCCACGCCAAAAAACATCAGCAATCATTTGGGCAGTTTCCGGTCTGCTCTTTTTAATACTTGTCATAATTCCGGCTTTCTTTAACATTCCAACGCCCTTTACACCCTCTTTTCAAGACGTTAAAGTCCAGGATGTATCCTTCAAACTTTTTCACGACTGGCAATACACCGTTGAAACCTATGAAGCCAACGAATTTAAAATTGTATGCACCCCTCTTGATTACACCTTAAATAAATCGCTTACATTAAGAGGTCATAACCTCATCCCAAACGATGGTCTTTCAAACAAAGAAACTGCAGAGCTACTTTATAATTTCATTCTTGACATGAATGAAACCTACGATTTCAACGACATTAAACGCGTTAAACTCATCGAATCCACTTCATTTGGCGTTTGGCCCGCATCAATGGTATTTTATACAGCAATAAACAAAACAGAAAACATAATTCATCAAACAATTATCTTTACCGTCGCTGATAAGCGCATCTTTTTCGAATACGAATCACCAGAATCAGATGAAAATATCCTCATCATCAACCTAATTGAAAATACCTTTGATTACAAAAACCAAAGACAGTAAGTGAAACACTTTCTGGGCGTGCCCCTTCGGGTCGGGCTTTCCGTTACATTCCTCGCTTCGCTGCGGGCTTTCCACTTTTTTCTCCACAATCGGCAGTTAAAAGGAAACACTGGCGACTGAGCGGCCTGCACTGAGCATGCGATGCATCGAGCTTATCGAGATGTCGAAATGAGTCGAAGTCCAATCCCTCACGCAGCATTCCTAGATGTTTTAGTATTTTAATAATTACCTAACCTCAATTGCCTAATGATCATATAGAGTGACTTGATTATCAGTTATATTTAGTATTGAATTGTCAGAATAGAATGATTGTTTTAATCATTTTTCAGAACTTTTCTCAGCATATCATTCCATGATTTTCTGGGCTTGTATTGTTCTAATTCATACACTTCATCTGGATATTTAAAATTGGTACAATAAAGAGGCAAAAACCCTTCCATATATGATTCAATTTTTTCATTGAAATGTAAATCCTTGTCAACAGATAAAAAAGAGATATTAGAACCTAAAATTGGATTATCCTTTGCATCTAGATATACAAAAATTGGTTTATCATAATTCATTTCGGTCATAACATCATAAATCACTTCATCAGTTTTAGAATTTATTAATTTCCAACTAGTTGGATAAAAATACCATGTACCATTAGTGCCAAAAACATAATCTTTACTAAATCTTATAACTTCTCTCACTTGATAATAACTTGGCAATTTAGTTTGTATTCCTAGAAGCATAGATTTATAGCTGTTGTTAATAGACCACTGATATGGATAATCAATAATTAATTCATCGCTGGTAAATGAAAATTCTACTGATTGTTTTCCTTTAATTACCGTTTGAGTTACCTCCCTGCCAAACTTATTCCTCACTGTTTTGTCTTCCGTAACATCAATAAGAAATGAATATACTCCTTCTGCCATATATTTTTTTTCCATTCTGTCATATTCCTCTATTTTTTTATTACGTTCTTTCTCTGCTATTTTTAATAAATAAAAATCGGAATTAAAGTAAACAACCATTAATACCACAACAATTGCTATAATCCATATTAAAGCTCTCTTTATAGTCATAATATCTAAACTTTGTTTTTTACTTACTGAAAACTTTTTTTTGCCACCTCAGCATAGTCAATGTCTACATCCACTAATCCGTCCATCAAACCTACACTAAACAAAATCCTTCTTTGCATAACAAGTACTTAATTCTAATACCTCAGTTATTTGGTAATTGTACCTACTTACAAATCAACATTAAGCGTAAGGCCATTACTGGTAAAGCCTACTGCAGCGCGTTTGAAGTATTTGTGAGAGTCGATCTGTACAATCCATCCCGCTAAGGCAAGACCACCACCCACTATTATTAAGCTATTTGAGATGGCTTTGTCGGTTTTTGAACTTCCATTGCTTTGATTTTCAGGCTTGTTTGCAATAACATTAATCACCATGCCCGAGCTGCTAGCAATCAGACCTGTGATTATTAAGCTAGAACCTATTTTGTATTGTTTATGGTGCTGTTCAAGACTAAGCTTGATGTGGTTAAGATCAGCTTGAAGTTCAGTAATGGATTGTGCTGATATACTGAGTGATAGCAAAATTGTTGCCAGTAAAGTGCCAAATACTTTTATGAAGTTTTGCATAAAATACTCATTTAAAGATTGATTGAAATGATTATTGTTTATTTATAGTAACCCAGCAACTCCTCGCCTCGCTCTCTCGGCATAGTCTAAGACTACGTCGCATTCGTAATCCCTCACTAAGCACTTCTATAACTTATTCTTTTACAATTTCTATCGTAAACCTCTAATATGTCTGCCTTCTTAGTAGTAAAGCTATCACCGGCAACACTCACTACAGTCCTACTCCCTTTGGCCATTCTAGAAATTTTTTTGCATTTTTCATCATAAACCTCAATAATTGTATTATTGATAATTACAAAAAACTCACCTGTTAATCCTGCCAACTCCTTTCCTCCTTGTGACATGGCCGATATTCTTCTGCCTTTTGAATCATAAACCATGATTGTGTTGTGCTTGATGCTTACATCTGAAATCATAATATTTTGTTTTAATTAGTTAATACTGCCTTATTCCGTTTTAAAGATTGAAATGCATTAATTCGATCTATTTCACTTCAGTTGTATTAGTATAAAAATGCTCTACTTTTAAAGCTATCTCTTTCAATTCGATTATTTTATGGTATAATTCAGAAACTACTCTGGCTATCTTTCCAATGTTTTCCTCTTTCTCAAAACTTTCTACATCATCCAATGCTAAAAATGCCTGAAAGCGCATAACATAACTTCGATAATTTTTAGTTACAAATCCTGGAGCTCTGTGATTGAATTCACTGTAGCGAACCATCATTGATTCATATTCTTTAATAAAATATTCATATTCATCATATATACCAGCATCTTTGAAACAATCAACAAAATTTGGTCTTTTTGCAGGAAACATCAAGGTTTCGCCTTCAATATATAAGCGTACTTTTCCACTGACTGACCACACTTTCAATACCAACCAGGGCCAATTTTCTCCCTTTTTGAAATGAATAAAGGCATTTGACCTGATTTTCGCCGCACGCTGTTCTATTTCAGTGCTGTGTTCCGGCATAATCTCTAACAACTTTTGCCATACTTCGTGCCTTATCTTCCTTAAAAATGATGGTGCATGAACATTGATGACTGGTTTATCAAATGCTTCCATATTAGTTACTGACGAAAGTCTGATTATGGCTTCAATCGTATCACCTAGGTTTTCATTTGGCTTTCTATCTTTTACAATGCTTTTTAGTTGATTTACAATCTGCGATATTTTCAGGGCATTTTTCTTCGTATAAAACTCCTTCTCACAGTACCTGAATAATACTTGTTCCCACTCATCATCAAACTCTTCCATTTCATTTATTTTCTTAAGACTACCCTCGTCAATGTCTTTCAGATTGTACTGCAATGCAATATTCCCATCCCAGTTAGCGAAATCTGGGTTTTTATTGAGTAGACTATACACAGTTGGGTATGCAATTTGAATACATACAAGGGCAAAATTCACTAACAGATCCGTATCATCCTTAAGCAATTCGCCTTCATCTTCGTTCTTATCTTTGTCAATCGCTGCTAAATTTATACAACTGATTAGCGACAAATAATTCAACATTCTTTTTATTGCTCGCGGATTTGTTCCAACAGATAAATTTGCAAAAGATGTAAAATCTTCAAGCAGTTTATTATCATTACTCTGATTCTGATTGATATAGCCAATTGACAACAAGCTCTCTTTTAAAAAATTGTTTATTTCGTATCCGGTAACAGGCATTGCAAAAGGCAGTTGAATGATTTTATCAAAGAAGGATCTGAATTCCCGCTCGTTTACCTCATTAAACTTTCCAAATTTTGGTTCTAATCCTTTAATAACCACATCATAATCAATCGCTAATACAAATACACAATTCTCTAGATCAAAAATATTCTTTAGCAACTCCAGAATCATTACAGCAACAGGAGGATCAATCCGATCCAAATCATCAATAAAGAACAGAAACCCTTCTTTGCTAGTCTCTTTTAAAATTATTTTTATGGTTTGATTTAATTCATTTCTTAATTGAAAAATTGTTGTTTCCTTATTTTCAGTTTTGAAGGAGTCCAGCAACTCACCAACATCTTGGCCAGTAGTCGCTTTTACGGCAAACTTTGTCGTAGCTGTCATTACTTTGCCAAATACTTTGGCTAACTTTTCAGTAGCATGTTTCAATTCACTACTATCCATTCGGCCTACACTCAACACTTCTTCTGTTAACCCTTTTATTATGCTGATAAGGGTTTGCTCGGTCTCCCGCATCAAACTAAATTGCCAGGTATTCAACCAAATTCCATGAAACTTTCCACCTTCTCCACACAGCTGATGTTTAAGGCTGTTCATCAGAGAAGTTTTTCCGCTTCCCCACTCACCTTGTAGTGCTATTGTTAATGGAGTGTTAGTGTATTCAATAAATTTCATCAACCCTTTTTCATATTTATCAATGCCAAATTCGTCCTTATCACTCGCACTTCTTGGCAGGTCTGTCAAACTTGTTGAAAATTTTTGTGACATAATTAGTTATTTGCTGATTGTTAGAATATTGTTTTATTTATATGATCTATCATTGCTTCATAATAAGTATTGATACCATGCCTCCATAAATAATTTGGGTGATAGGTTCTTAGTGCACATTTTACACTATCCATTTCAATACCAGCAAGCTGTCTTTCATTGAAACCATCAATTTTTTTATATTTAACAATCGATAACCGATCATTAATTATTCCATCATAATTGGGACCTGTCAGAAAAATAATCAGATGAGGCTTCAAAATCTCGATCTCGGCTTTTATAACATTAAAACTATCCTTTTCTACTTGATAAATATAGGCAGGG